>NZ_WWIA01000113.1 GCF_009870065.1 Streptomyces sp. SID5785
GTGAACAGCCGCCCGAGCGCGGGAGCGTTCACGCGGCGGCCCGCCAGCCTGAGCGCCTCCCAGACCGTGACCTGGTTCGCGGTGAGCACCGGCTTGCCCAGGTCCCGCTCCAGTGCCTCGATGTACGCCGCCGTGTGCAGGGCCGTGTCCGGCAGCAGCACCGCCTCCGCGTCCGGGTGATCGCCGGCCCGCGCCATCGCCAGCACCTCGTCCCGGCCCCACGTACCGACCTCGGCCGCGGTGATGATCCCGCTGCCCCGCACGGAGAGCACCTCGCCCCCGGCCGCCGTGAGGAACTCGGCGAAGTACGCGGCGACGTCCTCCGGATAGGTCGCCGCGACCGCGACCCGGCGCACCCCGAGCTCCCCCAGCGCGTGCGCGAAGGCGAACGAGGTGCTGGACGCGGGCAGCCCCGCGGCCCGCGCGAGCGCCCGCACCTGGTCGTGCGCGCCCTCCCAGCCGAAGACGAAGCTCGCGGACGTGCACGCCCACACCACCGCCTCCGCACCGGCCAGCCGCAGCTCGGCCACACCGGCCTCGAGCCGCTCGGGTGCGCCCATGCGCAGCAGGGCGTCGACCCGGTGGGCGTCCTCCCCGATGTCGGTGTGCACGACCGGCAGCCGTACGTCGCTGTCGAGCAGCATCTCGATGCGCGGGTAGTCGTCCTCGGCGGAGTGTCCCGGGTAGAGGAATCCGAGCGCGGTCATGCCCATCCTTCCTGTTGTCCTTCGGGGAGTTGCCCTTCGGAGAGCTGCCCCTCGGAGAGCCGTCCCTCCGTGAGCCGCCCCTCGGGCAGCGGGCCCTGCGGGAGGTGCGGGGGCAGCGGCCACTGGCGGCGGGCCGCCGGGTCGAGCAGGGCCTGGTAGGGGCCTACCGCGTGCGTGCCGAGGCGTTTCAGCGCGGCCCACATCGTGACCTGGTTGGCGGAGATCACCGGGATCCGCAGCTCCGCCTCCAGCTGCGGGATGACGTCGTACGTCGGCAGGTTCGTGCAGCTGATGAACAGCACGTCGGCGGAGCGGCCCGCCGCCTCCCGGGCCATCGCGGCGACATCCCGGTACGGCACCTTCCAGATGTGCCGGGTCAGACCGAGATAGGCCCGCCCGGTGACGGTCGTACCGGCCTCGGCGAGGAACGCCTCCAGCGACTCGGTGACCGACGCCGTGTACGGCGTGACCAGGGCGACGCGCCGGGCACCGAGCTCGGCGAGCGCCTCGAGCAGGGCGCCCGAGGTCGTGACGGCGGGCAGCTCGGCGGCGCGCCGCATCGCGTCGCACATCGCGCGCTCCCCGGCGATGCCGCCGACGAAACTGCCCGAGGTGCACGCGTACGCGAGGACCTCCGGCTCGGCCGCGGTCAGCGCCCGGACCGCCTCGTCGAGCGTCTCGTGCTCGCTGACGAGACGCGCCAGATCGAGGCTGACCTCGACCGGCACGAACGGCGTACGGGTCAGGTGGAGGGAGATCTCGTCGGGCACCCAGCGCCACAGCTCTCGGTCGAGGGCGAAGTCGAAGGGTGCGACGACGCCCACGCCGCGCTGCGGCTGCGGTCCCCCCAGGAATGAGACGTCCATGAGCAGGCCCCACATTCAGCTGTCGTGATGCGTGATGGAGATGCCGGGTGCCGGAATGTGCCGGGGTGTGCCCGGGTGGTGCGGGAGGCCGGCGAACCGCCGGGACGTCGGGACAGCGATGGCGGCGGGTATCCGCTTACGGAGTACCCCTGTTGACGACGTTAGATTCAGGTGCCAGCGTGGTCAATCCGCCCATGTCAGGCGGCCCGCCCGAATCTCTCCGAATGTCTCAGAAACTGACCGCCTCCCAGGAAAGCGGACCCTCGTTGCGCGACGATTTCCCTCAGATGTCGGCCCCGGACCGCCCGCGGCAGGACCCGCAGGAGCGGCCCACCGTGCTGGTCCTCGACGCCCCCTCCCCCGCCCCGCCACCCCGGCTCGGCAGCCTCACCGGCCGGGCCCGGGTGGAGCACGCCGCCGACGCGGACGAGCTGCGCGAACGGCTGCCCGACGCCGACGTCCTGCTCGTGTGGGACTTCCTCTCGGACGCCGTACGGGAGGCCTGGCCGGCCGCCGGTCCTGGCGCCCGGCCCGGCTGGGTGCATACGGCGAGCGCGGGCGTGGACCGGCTGATGTTCCCCGAGCTGACCGGCTCGGACACGGTCCTGACGAACGCGCGCGGCGTCTTCGACCGCCCCATCGCCGAGTACGTGGCCGCGCTCGTCCTCGCGATGGCCAAGGACCTGCCCCGCACGCTCGCCCTCCAGTCGGAGCGCACCTGGCGCCACCGCGAGTCGCAGCGGGTCGCCGGGACCCGGGCCTGCATCGTCGGCTCGGGCCCGATCGGGCAGGCGATCGCCGCCCAGCTGAAGGCGCTCGGCATCACGACCGCGCTGGTGGGACGGCGGGCGCGGGCCGGCATCCACGGGCAGGACGAGCTGGACCGGCTGCTGGCGCGCGCCGACTGGGTGGTGTGCGCGGCGCCGCTCACGGACGCGACGCGCGGCATGTTCGACGCGCGCCGGTTCGGGGCGATGCAGCCGTCGGCCCGGTTCCTGAACGTGGGGCGCGGCCCGCTGGTCGTCGAGGACGACCTCCTCGACGCGCTGCGCAAACGGTGGATCGACGGCGCGGCACTCGACGTCTTCGAGGACGAGCCGCTGCCCGCGGACAGCCCGCTGTGGACGGCACCGGGGCTGATCGTGTCCCCCCACATGAGCGGCGACACGGTGGGCTGGCGGGACGAACTCGGGCGCCAGTTCGTGGAGTTGTACGAGCGGTGGGCGGCGGGTCGGCCACTGACGAATGTAGTGGACAAGAAACGTGGGTATGTCCCCGGGAACTGACGGGTCCGATCGATCGGCCGGCCGGACCTGATCGACCGGCCGGACCCCGACCGACCTGCTGGACCCGACGGACCTGATCGCTGACTCTCGCTGCTGGAGGGCGGATGACGACCGAGCTCACCGGACTGACCGCGCAGGACCTCGTCGACGGCTACCGCAAGGGCGAGTTCAGCCCCGTCGACGCCACCCGGGCGGTGCTCGCCAGGATCGAGGCGACGGAGCCGTCGCTCAACGCGTTCGTGCGGATCGACCCGGAGGGCGCCCTCGCGGCGGCGGAGGCCAGCGCCGAGCGCTGGCGGCGCGGGGAGCCGCAGGGGCTGGTCGACGGGGTGCCCGTCACCGTGAAGGACATCCTGCTGCAGCGCGGGGCGCCGACGCTGCGCGGATCCCGGACCGTACGCGCCGAGGGCCGCTGGGACGAGGACGCGCCGTCGGTCGCGCGGCTGCGCGAGCACGGGGCGGTGTTCGTGGGGCGGACGACGACGCCCGAGTTCGGCTGGAAGGGCGTCACCGACTCCCCGCTGTCGGGCGTCACCCGCAATCCGTACGACACGTCGCGCACCGCGGGCGGATCCAGCGGGGGCAGCGCGGCGGCGGTGGCCGTCGGCGCGGGGCCGCTCTCCCTCGGTACCGACGGGGGCGGCTCGGTCCGCATCCCCGCCTCCTTCTGCGGGATCTTCGGCCTGAAACCGACGTACGGGCGGGTGCCGCTCTACCCGGCGTCGGCGTTCGGCACGCTGTCGCACGTCGGCCCCATGACGCGCAGCGCGGCGGACGCGGCGCTGATGATGGACGTGATCACCGGCCCCGACGCGCGGGACTGGTCCGGGCTCGGGCCGGTCACCGGCAGCTTCCGGGACGGCCTGGAGGGCGGGGTGCGCGGGCTGCGCGTGGCGTTCTCGCCGTCGCTCGGCGGGCAGGTCGCGGTGCGGCCCGGGGTCGCGGCGGCGGTGCGGGCGGCGGTGACGCGGCTCGCGGAACTCGGTGCGTACGTGGAGGAGGTCGACCCGGACTTCACGGACCCGGTCGACGCGTTCCAGGTGCTCTGGTTCAGCGGGGCGGCACGCGTCGTGCAGCAGCTGTCGCCGGCCCAGCGGGAACTGCTCGACCCCGGGCTGCGGGAGATCTGTGCGCAGGGGGCGCGGTACAGCGCGCTCGACTACCTGGCGGCGGTGGACACGCGGATGGCGCTCGGGCGGCGCATGGGCGCCTTCCACGAGACGTACGACCTGCTGGTGACGCCGACGATGCCGCTGACCGCGTTCGAGGCGGGGGTCGAGGTGCCGAAGGGGTCGGGGCTGCGGCGCTGGACCGGCTGGACCCCGTTCACGTACCCCTTCAACCTGACGCAGCAGCCGGCGGCGACGGTGCCGGTGGGGCTCGACGCGGAGGGGCTCCCGGTCGGGCTCCAGCTCGTCGCGGCGCGGCACGCCGACGCGCTGGTGCTTCGCGCGGGCCATGCGTTGTACGCCTCCGGCGCGGTGGGGGTGGTGGGGGTGCGGTAGTCCGGGCCTGCCGCGCCGCGACGAGCCCGCGCCCCTGGCGGGGCGTGCCCACCCCGGCGCCGGGGCCGCCGTACGCCCCGCAAATCCCGCCGCGCCGCAGCGAGCCCCCACTCCCACCATCCCGCCCCCTCCGGGGGCGTCAGCCCGGCACCGGGGCTGCGACTACGTCGCGGGGCGTGTCGTGGTGCCCCGTCAGGGCGCGGGTACGTCACGGGGCGAGTCGTGGTGCCCCGGGCCCGGTCGTGATGCGCGTCCCGCGCT
>NZ_WWIA01001099.1 GCF_009870065.1 Streptomyces sp. SID5785
TGCACTGCGGCATCGTCGTCCCGCGGCCGGTGCTGACGGCCGCGGCCCTGGCGACGGCCCGCCGGTCGCGGCTGCTGGTCTCGGCGTAGCAGAACGGGGGGTGCGGCCCACGGCGGCGCACCCCCGGACCCCGGCCGGGCGCCCCGGCGCCGCGACCGTAGCAGCCGGAAAACGGCTGGCTCCAGCGGGTTTGCACGCGACAGCCTCGTCGCAGTGCCCCACGACCCGAACGAGGAGTCCCGTGCCATGTCGACGCTGCGCGTCACCGCCGAGCCCCTGACCGTCCACCCGCACCCGAACGCCGACGCGCTGGAGCTGGCCCAGGTGGGCCTGTACCGCGCGGTGGTCACCAAGGGGGCCTACCGGACGGGCGAGTTCGCCGTGTACCTGCCCGAGCAGTCGGTGCTGCCCGCCGCGCTCATCGAGGAGCTGGGCCTGACCGGACGCCTGGCGGGCGGGAACGCGGACCGCGTCAAGGCGGTCCGGCTGCGCGGCGAGCTGTCGCAGGGCATCGTGTGCCGGCCGGCCGCGCTCGGGGACGTGGACCTGGCGGCGGCCGCCGCGGACGGCACGGACTTCGCGGAGCGGCTCGGCGTCACGAAGTGGGTGCCGCCCGTGCCGCCGACGATGAACGGCGACGTGGAGTCCGCTCCGGAGCTGCTGCCGTGGGTCGACATCGAGAACGTGCGCCGCTACCCGGACGTGTTCGCCCCGGGCGAGGCCGTCGTCGTCACCGAGAAGCTGCACGGCTCGGCCTGTCTGCTGACGTACAGCGCGGACGGCGGCCGGGTGCGGGTGTCCTCGAAGGGCTTCGGCGCCAAGTCCCTCGCCCTGGCCGAGGATCCGCGCAACCTGTACTGGCGCGCGGTGCGCGGCCACGGTGTCGCGGAGGCGGCGGCCCGGCTCGCCCAGCGGCTCGGCGCCACGCGCGTCGGCATCTTCGGCGAGGTGTTCGGCGACGGGGTGCAGGACCTGACGTACGGCGCGGACGGGCGCAGGGACACCCTCGGGTACGCCGCGTTCGACGTGGCGGCCGAGGTGGGCGGGCAGGTGCGCTGGCTGGACGCGGCGCGGCTGCTCGACGGTGAACTGCCGCTGGTGCCCCGGCTGTTCGAGGGCCCCTTCGATCTGGAGCGGATCCTGGCGCTGGCCGACGGCCGGGAGACCGTGTCGGGCCGCGCCCTGCATCTGCGCGAGGGCGTCGTGGTGCGCCCGGCGGTCGAGCGGTACAGCCCGGTCACCGGCGGCCGGGCGATCGTCAAGGCGGTCAGCCCGGCGTACCTGACCCGCAAGGGCGGCACCGAGTACGAGTAGGCGGGGCCGGCGGGCCGGGTCAGCGGTCTCCGTCGCCCGTGATCTGCACGTGGTCGGCGATGCCGACGACCAGCACCCGGGTGCCGGGGGTCAGCGGACGCCAGCGGTGCGGGAGCCCGGCGGCGCAGTAGAGCGTGTCGCCGCGCTCCAGGACGTACCGGCTGCCGTCCGCCTCGACCTCGGCCGAGCCGTCGGCGACGTAGAGGATCTCGTCGCCGCGGTGCCGGTACTCGCGGCCCCAGTCGTGGTCGCCGGTGAACTCCAGCGCGTGCAGCGGCTGGTGGCCACGGATCAGCGGGCGGACCCCGTCGCGGACGGCGGCGGGGCCCGCGTCGCGCACGACGTCGACCGGGCGGGGGCCCTGCGCGGCGGCGAGGAGCTGGACGGCGGTGGTGTCGAGGGCGTCGGCGATCCGCTGGAGTGAGCTCATGCTCGGGCGCGAGCGCCCGTTCTCCACCTGGCTCAGGAAGGGGACGGAGACGCCGGCCCGGCCCGCCACGTCGGCGAGCGTCAGATCGAGGGCGCGCCGTCTGCGCCGGATGCCGGGGCCCACGCGCGGCGCGTCGTCGCCGGTGCCCGCCTTGCCGTTGTTCATGAACCTGTAACGCCCTTTCGCTGCCTGCCCGTTCCCCCGCAGCCTACCGTCGTGCTTAACTCGTTAATCAGTACTTAAGAAAGTTAAACACAGGGGCGGCCGGGCCACTCCCCCGTCCCCTCACCGACGGAGGTCTCCATGGCACGCGTGGACCAGAACCAGCGCCGCCGCCGCGGCACCGGCCTGATCGCCCTCGACGAGGACGCGGCGTACGAGGGCTACACCCTGTTCGCCCCGCTGACCGGCACCGGCGAGGTGTATCTCATCGACCTGCACGGCGAGATCGTGCACCGCTGGGACCTGCCGCACCGCCCGGGACGGCACGCGCGGATCCTGCCGAACGGCCATCTCGCGTACAACGCGGTCCTGCCGGACGAGCCCGCCCTGTTCCCCATGTGGCACAAGTACCGCGGCGGGCTGATGCAGGAGATCACCCCCGACGGCAAGGTCGTCCGCGAGCACCGGGACCCGCTCCAGCACCACGACGCCCACCACTACGGGGACGGTCGGCTCCTCTACACCGCCCTCGAACCGCTCACCGGCGACGCGGCGGCGGCCGTCCGCGGCGGCGTCCCCGGCTCCGAGGCGGGCGGCGACACGGTGTGGGCGGACACGATCGTCGAGGTCGACGCCGAGGGGAACCGCACCTGGCAGTGGCGGGTGGCCGAGCACCTGGACCCTGCCGCGTTCCCGCTGCACCCCGACTACGCGCGCGAGCACTACCCGCTGATCAACAGCGTGCTGCCGCTCGCCGACGGCACGGTGCTCGCGAGCCTGCGCTCCGTGTCCGCCGTCGTCGTCATCGACCGGGCGAGCGGGGACATCGTCTGGCGCTCCGAGCCGGGCGTCGTCTCGCAGCAGCACTGCCCCACCGAGCTGCCCGGCGGCACCATCCTGGTCTTCGACAACGGCGTCTTCCGGCCGCACTGCGACGTGCCGTTCAGCCGGGTCATCGAGATCGACCGCGCCGGCGGCGAGATCGTGTGGGAGTACCACGACCCGGCCCGCGAGTCGTTCTTCGCGCCGTTCATGGGCAGCGCCCAGCGCCTGCCGAACGGGAACACGCTGATCACCGACTCCCCCGCCGGGCGCCTCTTCGAGGTGACCGCGGACGGCTATCTGTGCTGGGAGTACGTCGTCCCGTACTTCGGCGGCTACACGGAGAAAGAGGTCCGCTCGCTCTTCCCCTCCGAGCCCAACGCCGTGTTCCGCTCCTACCGTTACTCCGCGGCCGAGCTGCCGTGGCTGAGCCGGTGACCGCGGCGCCCGCACCATCCGTCGCACCCGTCGACGAGCGGCTCCCGCTGCGGCGCCTCGTCCCGCTCGCCTGCCAGCACCTGCTGGCAGGCGTGGCCGCCCCCGTCTCCTCCGTCCTCCTGATCGCCACGACCCTGAAGCTGCCCGCGGGGCGGACCGCGTCCCTGCTGAGCGCGACCCTGATCCTCTGCGGCGTCGGGGCGCTCCTCCAGTCGCTGGGTGTGCGCGCCCTGCGGGCCGGCGCCCGGCTCCCCTTCCTGATGCTGCCCGGTGGCGCCGCCGTCGCGATCTTCCTGCAGATCGCGCAGGAGTACGGCCCGGCCACCGCCTCCGGGTCGGTGCTGGTGGCGGCCGCGTTCCTGCTCTGCGTCCTGCCCTTCTACGGGCGTCTGGTCCGGCTCTTCCCGCCCCTGGTCATGGGGACGACCGTCGTACTGATCGGCATCAACATGATCAAGGTGACGGCGCCGATGGTCGTCGCGGGACCCGGTCTCGCGTTCGCGACGCTCGGCATCGTCGCGGTCCTCTTCCTCGTCCTGCGGGGCGTGTGGCGGCAGATGGCCGTGCTGCTCGGCCTGGCCGGCGGGACGGCGCTCGCCGCCCTGACGGGCAGCGCCCCGCACGTCGCGTCCGGCGACGCCTTCGCCCTGCCGGTCCTCCTGCCGTACGGCACCCCGCACATCGATCTCCTGGCGGCCGTCCCGCTGCTCGTCTTCGCGCTCGCCTCGCTCGCGGAGGCCACCGGGCAGACCGTCCTCAACAGCGAGGCCGTCGGCCGCACCCCCGACCCCGGCCGGGACGTGCCGCGCATCGCCCGCGCCGACGCGCTGGTCTCGCTCGGCTCCGGCCTCTTCGGCGCCTCGCTGATGGTGACCAGCGCCGAGAACATCGGCATCGTCCAACTGACCCGCGTGCGCAGCAGGTTCGTCACGGCGGCGGCCGGCGCGCTGCTCGTCGTGTGCGGGCTGTGCACGCCGCTGTCCCGGCTGCTCGCGGCGATCCCCGCACCGGTGGTGGGCGCCGCCGGGCTGGTGATCTACGCGGTGATCGCGGTGATGGGCTTCGGCATGCTCGCCCGCACCGACCTCGCGCACGGCTCGGACGGCATCGTCGTGGCGCTCGCGCTGGTCGTCGGCCTGCTGCCGATCGTGGCCCCGGAGATGTACACGGACCTGCCCTCGTGGGCCCGGACCCTGTTCGGCAGCGGGGTCGCGGCCGGGGCGATCGCGGCGGTGGCGCTCGGCGCCGCGTTCCGCCTCCTGGGGCCGCGGCTCACGAGGCCCGCGGCTCCCGGCGCTCACCCAGCAGCCGGGAACCGGTGAGGCGCTCGCCGAAGACGTCGTCCGGGTTGGACAGCACGCACGTCTCCAGGGAGAGGCAGCCACAGCCGATGCAGTCGGTCAGATGGTCGCGCAGCCGGTTCAGCTGCCGCAGCCGCTCGTCGAGCTCGGCGCGCCAGGCTTCGGAGAGCCGGGCCCAGTCCTCCCGGGTCGGGGTCCGCTCCTCGGGCAGCTCGGCGAGGGCGTCGCGGATGGTGGCCAGCGGGATGCCGACGCGCTGCGCGGCCCGGACGAAGGCGACCCGGCGCAGGGTGTCCCGGCAGTAGCGCCGCTGGTTGCCCGCGGTGCGCCGGCTGCGGATCAGCCCCTTGGACTCGTAGAAGTGCAGCGCGGACACGGCGGCGCCGCTCCGCGCCGACAGCTGGCCGACGGTGAGCTCGTGGATCTTCTCGGGAATCTGCGGCACCCGTCCGAGCCTAGCCCGCGCGCGGTTGCGTTGTTAGCATGCGCAGAGCACTGAGCAAGCGCTTAGACATCCATGTGAGCATCGGGATCGTACGCAGACGGAGGCCACTGAACATGGCGGAGCCGCGGGTTTTCAAGAGTGTCGACGAGCTGAAGGGCGCCGTCGGGGAGCAGCTCGGGTACAGCGACTGGGTCGAGATCGCGCAGGAGCGCATCGACCGGTTCGCCGAGGCGACGGGTGACCACCAGTGGATCCACGTCGACCCGGAGCGCGCCAAGGACGGCCCGTTCGGCACGACGATCGCGCACGGGTACCTGACCCTGTCGCTGCTGCCGCTGTTCGGCCCGCAGCTGATCGCGGTCGAGGGCATGAAGATGGGCGTCAACTACTAGATGACGACGTGCGAGCCCTTCTCCGGGTCGGCCGGGTTGTGGAAGAGGAGCATGTCGCCGGGTTGCAGCTCGGACTTGGAGATCTTCGTGCCGTAGCGGGCGAGGCTGCCGGTCCACTCGTTGCCGGGCAGGTCCCAGGCCATCGAGACGAAGCCCGAGCAGTCCTGGCGGTAGCCGTCGCGCCAGAACTTGTTCATGTTGTACGGGACCTTCGCCGCGACCCAGGACTTGGCCCGCTTGATGATCGCGTCCCGGGTCGTCGCGCGCGGCGCCGCCTTCGGGGCCAGGTCCACGCCGGACGCCGCGGAGCCCGGGGCCCCGTGCAGCGGGCCGGTGCCGCCCTGCGGGGTGGACACGGCGTCGGCGCCGGGCGGGGCCGGGTCACCGGGTCTGACCTCGCGCTGGTCCGCGGCCCGCTGGGGGGCCGCGCCCGCGGCGGGGGCCAGGCCGCCGATGACGGTGCCGGCGGTGGC
>NZ_WWIA01001100.1 GCF_009870065.1 Streptomyces sp. SID5785
TGGCGGTGAGGAGGAGCGCGGCGAGGGCTCCGCAGCAGAGGACGCCGATGACGGGTGCGCGCCGCACCCGTCGTGCTCCCGACGCCCTGTGGCCTGGCCCCCGCACCCTCTCCCCCTCAGCTCATGTCCGCGCCACGCTCTGCCCGCCCTCGTCTCAGGAGTTCGCCGGTCCCGCCACGGGTTTCTTCGCGTACCCGGGAGGACGCCGCTGCCCCGCGTCCGGTTCGACGGGGACCCGCGGGCGGCCGCGCGGCCGCGCGGGCCCGGTCCGGAGCGCCTGACCGGCGGCGTACAGCAGGTTGACCGTGAGGATCGCGGGGCCGACGATCCCGGCGGTGCCGGGGAAGTCCCGCTCGAGTCCGAGCGCGATGAGCACGGCCGTGATGCCGTTCTGCTGGCCGAGCCCGAGGGCGATCCGGTCCCGCCGGTCGAGCCCGCGCACGCACCGCGGCACGACGAGGAGCGCGACCACCGCCTGCGCGGCGAAGGCGGCGGCGCCGAGCACGATCCCCTCGAGGGGGCGTACGCCGTGGGCGAGCAGCATCCCGAGCGCCAGCGCGGCCGTCAGGAACGCACCGTCCACGGCCCGTCCGACGGCGCGCTCGAACGCGGGCGTCCGGACCACGAGTCCGGCCAGCGCGACCGCGAGCATCAGCATGCCCTGGGCGGCGACGACGAGGAGGGCGACCACGAGAAGGGCCGCGGGCAGGAGTTCGACGCTGTGCCCGCGCACGCTGACGGGCCGGGGCGGGCGCCACCGCTCCGCGGCCCGGCGCCCGGCCCACCAGAGCAGCAGGACGGCGGCCAGCAGCGCGCCGTTGAGCAGCAGCCCGACGACGTATCCGTGGGCGCCGCCCGCGGCGAGGGACGCCGTGCCGGGCCGACCTGCGGCGGCATGGGCCCAGCCCACGGCGTACAGCGCGAGCAGCACGGTCACCGGGTCGTCGAACGCGGCCCAGGCCCGCAGCAGGGACCGCGCCCGCGGGGACATCCGGCCGTCGGCGCCGAGCGCGGCCACGGACAGCGGATCGATCTGGGCGACCGCGATGCCGAGGATCAGGTACTCGGGTCTGCCGAAGGAGAACACCATGACAGCGGCGATCAGGGCGGCCTTGAGTCCGACCCCGAGGGTCACGGCGACGACGACCCCGGGCAGGTCCGCACGCAGCTCCCGCCGGTCGATCCCGCTGGTGCTCCCGTACAGGCCGACGGCGAGGAGGAGTCCGGCGCCGAAGAGGTAGCCGTCGGTGCCGACGAGCGCGGACGCGTCGACGAGGCCGCCGAGCGCGACGCCGGCCGCGAGTGCGGCCAGGGCGAGGAGCTGGAGCCGGGGGGCGTTGCCCGGGAGGCGGCGCGGGAGGGCCGCGGGGAGGAAGCGGCTGCGCGCGCGTACGGTCGGCCACATGGCGTGTCC
Source organism: Streptomyces sp. SID5785 (assembly GCF_009870065.1). Taxonomy (GTDB): domain Bacteria; phylum Actinomycetota; class Actinomycetes; order Streptomycetales; family Streptomycetaceae; genus Streptomyces. The sequence continues at coordinate 1,415 of NZ_WWIA01001100.1, forward strand.
CCCCTCCCTGATCGTGCGCACCTCTCATGTATCAGATGGCTGAACTCACCTGCCACTCCGGCCCGTTGCCTCCCGTGCGGGACACGCGGGACATCCGGGCCTCGCGGGAGCACCGGACCGCGGCCGTGCACCGTGCCGGTGACCGGCCGGGTCGCCGGTGGCTCCCCACTCAAGATGCCCGCCCGGTGACATCGCCGAACCCCGGACGCGGGGCGCATCCGGGGTGCGGGAAGCCGGTGGACACGTTCCGGCCAACGAGTCGCGCACGAGGAGTCTTTGACCGACCGTCACCTCACGCGGCGGCAGGCACGGGCCGACGGCCTCGTCCGGGCGGCTCCGCCCGGCAAGGTTCTCCCGGAGTTCACCTCATGCAGCGACCCGCTCACCCCGCGGCGTCTCCTACCTTCTCGCGAGCCCCTGTACACACGTCGGAGTGACGCCGGATCATGAGTCACTCCGGCACCATCGAGAAGGAAGTACCGCATGCCGCGCACTCCCCGAAGAACACGACCGCGCCGAGCGGTGAGCGCCCTCGGCCTCGCCGCCACCGCCGCGCTCGTCGCGCCCCTGCTCACCGCCCCGACGGCCGCCGCGGCGGCGGACGCCCCGGTCGCGCACCCCGTGCGCTACGTGGACCCGCTGATCGGCAGCAGCAACGGCGGCAACACCTACCCGGGCGCCAACGTCCCGTTCGGGATGATGGCCTGGTCGCCCACCAGCACCGCGGGCGACCAGACCGACACCGCCGCCGCCAACGGGTACTCGTACGACACCACCCGGCTGCGCGGCTTCTCGCTCACGCACGTCAACGGCGCGGGGTGCCACCCGGGCGCGGCCGGCGACGTGCCGGTGATGCCGTTCGCCGGGGTCGTCGACTCCTCGCCGACGGCCGACACGAAGGACGCCAAGTACGCGGCGGGCTTCTCGCACGCCGACGAGAAGGCCGAGGCCGGGCGGTACCGGGTCGGGCTCGACTCCGGGGTGACGACCGACCTGGCGGTGAGCGAGCGGGCCGGCGTGGCCGACTTCGCGTTTCCGCGGGACAAGCCCGCGAACCTGCTGTTCCGCGTCTCCAACTCGCTGAACGGCAGCGAGGACGCGCACGTCGAGATCGACGCCGCGCACCGCAAGGTCACCGGCTGGGTCGAGACCGGCGCGTTCTGCGGACGCCGCGGCAACGGCGGCACGCCGAACAACAACCGCAAGAGCTACTACCGCCTCTACTTCACCGCCTCGTTCGACCGTGCCTTCTCCGGCACGGGCACCTGGCACGACGGCACCCTCTCCCCCGGCTCCACCAGCGCCGACGGCGGCGAGGGCTATCTGACGGGCGCCGACCGGGCCGGGCGGGGCTCCGGCGGGTACGTCTCGTTCGACCCGTCCGCCGACAACGATGTCAGGATGCGGGTCGGCATCTCGTACGTCTCCCTGGCGGGCGCCGAGGCGAACCTGCGCGGGGAGATCCCCCCGCGCGCGAGCGTCTCCGACGTCGCCGGACGCGGACAGCGGGCCTGGGACCGGGCGCTGCGGTCCGTGCGGGTGAGCGGCGGCGAGGAGGACCGGCGCACCGCGTTCTACACGGCGCTCTACCACTCCCTGCAACAGCCCAATCTGATCAGCGACCGCGACGGCACGTACGTGGGCATGGACCGCAGGCGGCACACGCTCGCGCGCGGGCAGAAGGCGCAGTACAGCAACTTCTCCGGGTGGGACCAGTACCGCGCCCAGGTGCAACTGCTCGCCCTGCTCCAGCCGCGCGTCGCGGGCGACTTCGCGCAGTCGCTGTACAACTTCGCGCGGCAGAACGGCGGCACCTGGGACCGCTGGGTGCACATCAGCGGGGCCACGCACGTGATGACGGGCGATCCCTCGGCGGCGACCCTCGCGACGTTCTACGCGATGGGGGTACGGAACTTCGACGTGCGGGGCGCGTTCGACTCCCTGTACCGGCAGGCCACCGTGCCGGACCCGTCGGGCCTGTCCGACGCGGGCTGCCCGGGCCAGTGCGAGGGCAACCGGCCGAACCTCGCGCAGTACATGGCGGACGGATACGCCGCCCAGGACCAGTGCCACTGCTGGGGCGGCGCCGCGGAGACGCTGGAGGACTCGGTCGCCGACGCCGCACTCGCCCAGTGGGCACGGCAGTTGGGCCGCGACCGGGAGTACCGCACCCTCAGCGAGCGGGGCGGGTACTGGAAGAACGTGTTCAACCCCGGTGCCACCGCGGACGCCGGGTACGTCCAGGCGCGGAACGCGGACGGCTCGTGGGTGACGCCGTTCGACCCGGCGTCCGACCGCGGCTTCGCGCAGGGCAGCGCGGCCACGTACGTGTGGATGGTGCCGCAGGACCCGCAGGGGCTGGCCACGGCGATGGGCGGACGGGACGCGGCGGCGGCGCGCCTCGACGGCTTCTTCCACAAGGCGGACGGTTCGTGGTCGGTGCACGGCGGTGACGCGCTGCGCTACGACCCGACGAACGAGCCGGGCATCCACGCCCCGTGGCTCTACAACGCGCTGGGCAAGCCCTGGAAGACCCAGGAGACGGTCCGTCGCATCGTCGACACGGTGTACGGCACGGGCCCCTCGGGCCTGCCGGGCAACGACGACCTCGGGACGATGTCGGCCTGGTACGTGTTCGCGGCGCTCGGCCTCTACCCGAAGGCGCCGGGCTCGGCCGACCTGCTGCTCGGCGCCCCGGTCTTCCCGCACGCGGTCGTCGCGGCCGCCGGGGACCGCGGCACGATCACCGTCGACGCGCCCCAGGCGTCCCCGGACGCCCTGTACGTCGACGCGGTGCGCGTCGACGGCCGGGCCCACGCGGCGTCGTGGGTGGACGGTTCACTCGTGCGGCGCGGCGGTTCGCTCGCGTACCGGCTGAGCGGATCGGCCGGCTCCGGGTGGGGCACCGACCCGGGGACGCTGCCGCGCTGAGCGGGCCCTCCCGGTGGGTCAGGACGGCTCCCGGCCGGTGACGGGATCACCGGCCGGCGAGCGGTCCCGGCGGCGCAGGACGACCGCCGTGGCCGCGGCGAGGAGCAGGACGGCGACCGCGGCCACGCCGATACCGGTGTGACGGGTGAAGAGCCAGCGCAGGAAGGCGAACACGCCGGTCCCGACGATCCCGTACAGCGCGGCCCAGGCCGCACCACCGACGAACAGTGCGGGCAGGTAGCGGCGCAGCGGCATGCGCAGGGTGCCCGCGACGAAGTTCACCGCGGTCTGGAACCCGACCGTGAGGAAGGACACCGCGACGACCGGCATGCCCCAGCGGCGGATGGCGTCCTCGGCGCGGCCGAGCCGGGCGGCCGGGATCCGCTCGGAGAAACGGCTGCGCCGTACCCCGGACCCGACGAACCAGCCGGCCGCGAAGGTCGCCCCGGCGCGCAGCAGGATGACGAGGTACAGCCCGGCGACCGTGAGCACGGTTCCGTTCACGACGCTCTCCTTCTCCGTGCGCTCGCTCGTTCCACGGCCACGGCGCGCCGACAGTTCCTCGAACAACGATCCTACTGGCGCCGGGCGGCGCTCCGGGCCCGGGCTACCGGACGCCCGCCGGCTCCCTCCGGCGCCGGAAGACGCGCTCGACGTGCTGCTCCTCGTGGAGGTCGACGCGGCGTGCCTCCAGGAGCTGGCCGAGGCTCAGGATCCCGTCGACACGTCCCGGCTCGTCGCGCGGGGTGACGACGACGCGGGTGACGTGATGGGCGGCCATGCGGTTGGCGACCGTACGCAGGGTCTCGTCGGGGTGGGCGACGACCGGCGGCTGCGCGAGGGCGCTCAGCGGGCGGATGTCGTCGGGTCCCGCGCCGAGCAGCCGGCTGCGCGTGACGACGCCGGACAGCAGCCCGGTGCGGTCGAGGACCGGGTACAGCAGCTGGACTCCGGTGTCCGGGTCCTCGTCGGTGCCCGCGGCGACCCGGGCGGCCGCGGTGTCGATGCCCATGTCGGCGTGCAGGGTGGCGGCGGGCGCCGGGGCGAGACCGCGGACGAGGTGGACCTCGAGCGGGTCGACGGAGTACTCGCGGGTGAGGTGCAGCCCGCGGCGGGCGATCTTCTCGGTGAGGACGGACCGCTA
>NZ_WWIA01001101.1 GCF_009870065.1 Streptomyces sp. SID5785
CCGCGCAGTTGGGTGGGGCGCTCGTAACCGAGCACGTCGAGCGCCGTGAGGACGGCCTGCCGGGTCGCCTCCGAGACGCCCGGTTTGTTGTTCAGCACCCGGCTGACCGTGGCCTCGCTGACCCCGACCTTCTTCGCCACCTCGGCAAGTCTGCGCGTCATGGAACGCAAGATTAGCGCAAGATTTGCGGCTTGCTTGCGCGATCAGGGAAACGGCCGACGGGCGGGAGGTGCGGCCGACGCGCGGCGGCGCCACGCGTCGGCCGCGACGGCGCGGACCGGTTCCGGCAGGCTCTACGGTGCGTCGTCGCCCAGCGCCTCGTCGCCCAGCACCTCGTCCCGCAGCAGTCCGAGCAGCCTGCGGTCCTCGTCCGCACCCTTCCACAGGCCCGGCTCGCCGGGATAGGTGTCGAAGAGCACGTCCGTGGCGCCGAGTTCGGCCAGGGTCTCGACGTCCGCCCTGATCCGGTCCACCGTGCCGTGCCCGAGAGGCCGGTCGTCGGTGTCCGGCACGTCCGCCACGACGATCTGGAGGCGCGGCGCGAGGTGCGGCACGGGCCGCCCGGCCCGGTCCGCCTCCTCGGCCAGCCGCGGCAGGCCGGCGCGCAGGGAGGCGCGGGTCGGCATGAACGGATGCCAGGCCTCGCCGAGCCGTCCGGCCCGTCGCAGCGCGGCCGGGGAGGCGCCGCCCACCCAGACCGGTAGGTGCGGGGCGGTGGCCGGGGCCGGCGCGGTGTGGACGTCGCGGAACGCGACGTAGCGGCCCTCGAAGGTGCACGGATCCTCGGTCCAGGCGGCCCGGATCGCGCGCAGGTACTCGTCGGTGATCGCCCCGCGCTCGGCGAACGGTACGCCCAGGACCTCGTACTCGGCCGCCGACCAGCCGACGCCCGCGCCGAGGATGAAGCCCCCTTCGTTGAGCCGGTCGATGTTGGCGGCGAGCCGCGCCGTCTGCAGCGGGTGCCGGTAGGGGATCACGGTCACGGTCGTGCCGAGGGTGAGTCCGGGCACCCGCCCCGCGAGGTGGGCCGCCAGCACGAACTGGTCGTAGAACGGGGCCGGGTAGACCGCCTGCACGTCGGGCGTCACCGCGATGTGGTCCGAGATCATCGCGAACGCGAAGCCGAGGTCACGTGCGTCCGTGGCCTGCCGGACGAGGCTCTCGGGGGTGGTGCCGGAGCCGAAGTTGAGGAGATTCACGCCGTATCGCATGACCGCAGTCTTGATGATCTTGCTCTCCCGGATCAAACCCGCGATCGATTTCAGGCCGAGGTTGTCACCGGCCGCTGGGGCGCGCTACGTTCACGGCCATGTCAGTTGGAAAATCAAACGTACGGGGTGTGTCGATACCGGCCGGTCCGTCGCGGCGTGCCACCGTCTGGATCGTCTCGGTCGGCGTCTTCGTCGTGAACCTCGACCTCTTCATCGTCAACGTCGCGGTGCCGGCGCTCGGCGACTCCTTCGACGGGGCCTCCCTGGCCTCCCTGTCCTGGGTCCTGAACGCGTACGCGATCGTCTTCGCGGCGCTGCTCGTGCCCGCCGGGAGGCTCGCCGACCGGTTCGGGCACCGGCGCGGATTCCTGCTCGGGCTCGCCGTGTTCACCCTCGCCTCCGCGCTGTGCGCGGCCGCTCCCGGCGTCGGATGGCTGATCGCCGCACGCGCCGTCCAGGCCGCGGGTGCCGCCGCTCTGATGCCGACCTCGCTCGCCCTGCTGCTCGTCGCCACCCCCGCCGAGCGGCGGCCCCGGGCGGTCCGCGGCTGGGCGGCGATCGGCGGCATCGCGGCCGGACTCGGCCCGGTCGCGGGCGGGCTGCTCGTCGAGGCGGGCTGGCGCTGGGTGTTCCTGGTGAACGTGCCGGTCGGGCTCGCCGGACTGCTGGCGGGCGCGCGCGGACTGCCCGCCGACCGGCCCGACCGCAGTGGCCCGCTGCCCGACCTCGCCGGTGCGGTCCTGCTCACCGGGGCCATCGGCGCGCTCGCGCTCGGCCTCGTCGAGTCCGGTGCCTGGGGATGGAGTTCGGGCCGGACGGCCGGGGCGCTCGGGTCCGCTCTGCTGCTGGGCGCCGCGTTCTGGCGCCGCTCGGCGCGGCATCCGGCGCCGGTGGTCGAACCGTCGCTGCTGCGCATCCCGGCGTTCTCGGCGGCCACCTGCGCCGCGCTCCTGTTCACCGTGGCGTTCGCCGCGATGCTGCTCACGTCGGTCCTGTGGTGTCAGCAGGTGTGGGGCTACTCGGCGATCCGCACGGGGCTCGCGATCGCCCCCGGGCCGCTCGTCGTCCCCGTGCTCGCGATGACCTCGGGGCCCGTCGTGCGACGGCTCGGCGCGGGCGCGACCGCCGCCTTCGGCTGCCTGCTGTTCGGCGCCGGGCTCGTCTGGTGGGCCCTGGCCGCCGACCCGGCGCCGCACTACGCGTCCGGGTTCCTGCCGGGCATGCTCGTGACCGGGGTCGGTGTCGGGCTCGCCCTGCCCACGCTCGTCTGGGCCGCCGCCGGGGCGCTGCCGCCGGAGCGTTTCGCCACCGGGTCGGCGGTCACGACGATGGCCCGGCAGACCGGCTCGGTCCTCGGTGTGGCCGTCACCGTGACACTGCTCGGGCAGCCCGCCACGGCGCGGGCCGCCGTGGACGCCTTCCGGCAGGGCTGGTACGTGGCGGCGGCCCTCGCCGTCGTGGGAGCCGTCGCCGCACTGACCCTGCGGCGCGCTGCGGCGCCGACCGTGCCCACCCGGACGCCGGAGCGGTCCGGGACCCCGTGACGCGCGGTGACCGGGTCAGGTCGCGTACTGGCTCCTGCCGGTCGTCTGCTCCTCGAGCACCGTGGCCGCCTCCTTCTGCGAGGACTGCCACAGCGTCGTGACCGGCGACCAGACCCGCACCCCGGTCGGCGCACCGAGCGTCAGTGCCTGGAAGGTGCTCCCGTGGTGCTCGGGCACGGCGGAGACCGTCACGGACATGACGGTGCGCACGTCCTTCTCCTTCTCGTCGAAGTCCGTCACGGAGCGGACCGCCGCGTACGCCGTCGCGTGCGCGGCGAGGGTGCGCCCCGCGTGCGGCACGGTCGGCAGCGGCATCGCGGCCCCGTCCAGGTCGCCGTACGTGACGATCGGGACCCGGTCCACCAGGCAGGCCCGGCCCGAGTCGTTGCGCAGGCTGAGCCGCAGCACGTCGCCGTCGTCGTCGGTCGGCTCCGCGCGCAGGGTCAGGTTCTTCTCGGCGCAGCGGGGGAGCGCGGCCGCGGGCGTGGCGTCGGCCGGGGCGGCGGTCGCGGCCGGGACGGTGAGGGCGGCCAGGGCGAGGGCGGCCGTGGTGGCCGCCGTGAGGTGACGTGCGCGCATCGGCAGGTCCAGTCCGTCGTCGATCGTGCTTCGGGGCCGTGCAGCGCATCCGTGACCGGGATCGCAATACGGACAAATGAGCCTATCCTGAATGGGCTGTTTTGGGTATGGCGATCCCGGTACCGCGGGCCCCGCCCGCCCGGGGCGGACCCCGGGCCGTTCAGGGCCCGCTCAGTGCTTCCGGTGTCGCGTCCAGCAGGGCCGCCGCCCGCTCGGGCACGAGCGGGCGGGCGAACAGGAAGCCCTGCCCGTACCGGCAGTCCATCCCCGCGAGCACGGTCCCCTGTGCCGGGGTCTCGATGCCTTCCGCGATGACGTCGAGGCCCAGCGTGTGCGCGATGCCCACGATGCCCTCGACGAGCGCGACCTGGCGTGCGTCGGCCGGGATGTCGTCGATGAAGGACTTGTCGATCTTCAGGACGTCGACGGGGAACTCCCGCAGATAGCGCAGCCCGGAGAAGCCCGTGCCGAAGTCGTCGACGGCGATGCGCACCCCGAGGTCCTTCACCGCCCGCACCACGGCGTCCAGTTGCGGGTCGCGGCGCATCAGCACCGTCTCCGTGAGCTCGAGCTGGAGCGAGCCCGGCCGCAGCCCCGGGGTGCCGAGCGCCGCCCGCACCTGGTCCAGGAAGTCCGCCTCGCGGAACTGCCGGGCCGACACGTTGACGCTGATGTAGGGCGCGGGCCCGGACGCCGACGCCTGGAGCCGGGCCGCCCCCGCCACGGCGTTGCGCAGCACCCACGCGCCCAGCGACGCGATCTGCCCCGTCTCCTCGGCCAGCGCGACGAACTGCTCGGTGGGCACCGGCCCGCGCGGATCCGGCGGCCAGCGCACCAGGGCCTCGAACCCGACGACCCGGCGCGTGGCCAGATCGACGACCGGCTGGTACCGCAGGTCGAAGCCGCCGTTGCCGACGACCGCGTCGAGGCGTGCCTGCAGCGCGTGCCGACGCACCACCCGGTCGTGCAGCGGCGGCCGGAAACGACGCCACTGCCGCTTGCCCGCCGCCTTCGCCGCGTACAGCGCGAGGTCGGCGTGGCGCAGCAGTTCGTCCGCGTCGCGGCTGTCCAGCGCGGTGGCCACGCCCACGCTCGCCGACACGCCCACCGAGTCCTCCAGGAGCCGCACGGGCCGGCTCAGCGTCTGGAGGATCTGCGCCGCGAGCAGCTCCGCGTCGACCGGCTCGCGTACCTCCTCCATCAGCACCGCGAACTCGTCGCCGCCGAGCCGCGCCGCCGTGTCCGTGCGGCGCAGCGTCGCCGTGAGCCGCTCGCCGACGGCCCGCAGCAGCTGGTCGCCCGCCGCGTGCCCGAGGGTGTCGTTGACGAGCTTGAAGTCGTCGAGATCGATGAAGAGCAGGCAGGTCAGCGCCGGGTCGCGGTGCCCCCGCAGCAGGGCACGGTCCACCCGCTCCAGGAGCAGCGTGCGGTTGGGCAGCCCCGTCAGCGCGTCGTGGAACGCGCGCTGGGTGAGCTCCTGTTCCAGTCGGCGCTGCTCGGTGACGTCGCGCAGCGTCACCACGACGCCCGCCACCGTCGGGTCCGTCCGCAGGTCGCTGCACCGCACCTCGACCTCCGTGTGGCTGCCGTCCCGCGTCACCCACCAGTGGTCGTGCGTCTCCGGCGCCCCGTCGGCGCGCAGCGCCCGGAGCGCCTGCCGCGCCCGCTCCCGGTCCCGCACTCCGACCAGGTCGGGCAGGACCGCGCCGGTCGGCTGCAGCCCGCCGAAGATGTCGCGCGCGGACGGGCTCGCGTACCGGACGGTGTCGTCGTCGTCGACGATGAGGATCACGTCCGAGGCGTTGCTGACCAGGGTGCGGAAGTAGGCCTCGCTCTCCCTGCGGCTGATCTCCTCGAGCAGCGCGACCCGTTCGGTCGCCAGGCCCGCGTGCGCCGCGAGGCTCTCCAGCGCGTCCCGGATCTCGGTGAGCCGCTCGGGCGGCCCGGCCACGACCAGCACCCCCGGCAGCCCGGACCCCGCGGGGCGGTCCCGGGACGCCATC
>NZ_WWIA01001102.1 GCF_009870065.1 Streptomyces sp. SID5785
GGGCATGGGGGGGCTCCTTGTCAGACAGTGGGGGCGGGGTGGTCGTAGGCGCTGACCTTGACGAATTCGGTGGTGAGCTTGGTGATGGCGGACGAGGCCACCTCCACTGTGGCCACGGCTCCCAGCACGAGGCCCTGGGTCTTGCCCAGGAGTTCCGTGGCCCTCCCCCACTGCTTCAGCATGGCGGCCACCTCCAGGCCGGCCAGCCCGTACCCGATCACGGCGCCCACGCCGGTGACCGAGAGAGCGGAGCCTGCGGCCAGCTCCAGGGCGGCGATCACTGCCTTGTCCGAGAGGCCGGAGAGGTAGTCCTTGAGGGCTTTGGCCGCGAAGTACACGGCTTGCGCCGCGTCCTCGTACCCTCCGCGGAGCGTGTCGAACTCGGCCCCGATATCGCTCAATCGGCTGCTGAGACCGTAGAAGTAGGTGAATGCGGCGTCGGCGGCGTGGCCGTCCCAGGTGCGGTCCAGCGTCGTGTTGCCCGCGGTGATGTTCTGTGCCAGTGCGCCGAAGGCCTCGCCCACGTGGCCCCAGGCCTGACCGCATCTGGAGTAGGCCTCCCAGTCCCCGACGAGGGCCTTCATCACCTCGTCCAGCGGGTTGAACCCGAACACCGCGTTGAGGACTTCCGTCATCCAGTACGTCGGGCTGGCGAGGTCCAGGCACTCGTTGGCCAGGTCCAGAGCGGGACCGAGCGAATACTCGGCCAGCCCGCTCGGCGCCTTCAGAAAGGACGTCGCGTCGGCTACGTCGGCAAACTCTGACATGACTCGCTCGTTCTGTTCGTCGCCGGAGGGTCAGCTGGACAGTGGTGCAGGCCGATCGACCACGGGATACGTCGCATCGACCTGCACCGCGACGCGGCGGTCGGTGAGCTCGTAGTAGCGGGCGCTGCGCCTGAGTTCGTCCCGGGCCGCGTCCAGGACCTCCCGGATCCGGTCGAGTGCGGAGTTCGTCTCCGAGACGGTGTTGAAGTGCGTCGCCGCAATCAGACCGATCAGGCCTGTCTTCTCCCAGGGGATGCTGGTGTGGCGATCGCAGTACCTGCGGCACTCGTGGGCGTCGTCGGCGGTTCGCCCCACCTGCTGTCCGTATCCCCTCAGATCGTCCGGCGTCACTCTCAACGTCATCCGGTTCTCCCTCCGTGTGATGTGGGGGCTCATCATGACGACGTCCACATCAGCGACGAGAGACCGACAACTGTCTGAAGTGAGCTTTCTCTTCAGTCCAGTTGGGGCGGAGCTCCGCACGCGCTTCCCCCGAAAGAGGGAAGGGTGGTCCACGACCCCCTGGGCCCGGGCCTAGGGTCCGGCGCATGATCGACAGCAGACTCCCGAGAGAACTCGACACCAGCCGCCGCACCGAGCTGTCCGCGTGGGGGTGGACACGGGTCTTCGACATCACTGCCGCGCTGGCGTGCCTGATCGGGCTCGTCGGCCTGGTCCTGCTCGCCTATCCCGTGGTCCGGCCGTGGCGCGACTACGCCTGGTACGTGCCGACCTCGTTACTGCATCTCACCTTTGCGGCGGCGACGGCACGCCTGCTCGTCGTCGCACGCCCCGCCAGGTGCTGGCGCTCCCTGCTGGGCTCCCTGGCGTTGTGCCTGGCCTACACCGCCGCGCTCGTGGCGCTGACACGGCTGCTCGAGGCCTGAGCCCGGACGTCAGGGATCAGGTCCGCCGCCGCCGCGCGTCGCGGATCGCTACCGCGGCTCCGCTCAGGCCGACCACCGCCACGATCGCGCCGACGGCGGCATACGTGCCGAGGCGCGAGTTGCGTTCGTCGGCGGTTTCGCCGAAGTGGAGCGGGGGGACCTCGGGGGCCTTGGCGCGGGTGACGCCCTCCTGGGGGGCCGGGGACTCGACGGGGTGGTCGTCCTGGGTGAGGGCGGCCACCGGGTCGACGACGCCCCAGCCGACGAACTCGTCCTTCTGCGCGGCCGAGCGCTCCGCGGTCTGTTCGATCTGGGCGACGACCTGGGCCGAGGTCCAGTCCTTGTGCTTGGACTTGATGAGGGCGGCGACCCCGGCGACGTAGGGGGCGGAGAAGCTCGTGCCGTTGTCGGGGCAGTGGCCGCCCTGGGGGACGGTGGAGATCATGTCGACGCCGGGGGCGGCGACGCCGACCCACTCGCCGGCCTGCGAGAAGGAGGCGCGTTCGTTGTTGCGGTCGGAGGCGGCGACGGCGAGGACGCCGGGGTAGGACGCGGGGTAGGTGCGGCCGGCCTTGCCGCCGAGGCCGTCGTTGCCCGCGGAGGCGACGACGACGATCTTCTTGGCGAGGGCCGCCTCGACGGCCTGGCGCAGCTTGGGCGTGGGCTCGGCGGCGTTGGCCGTGTCCTGGGAGATGTTGATGACGTCGGCCTTCTCGGCGACGGCGTGGCCGATGGCGTCGGCGAGCAGGTCGGCCGTGCCGTTGCCCTCGGCGTCGTTCTGCTTGATCGGGATGATCTTCGCGTCGGGGGCGAGGCCGACGAAGCCGGTGTGCTTCTCGTCCGGGCGGGCGGCGATGATGCCGGCGACGCGCGTGCCGTGGCCGACGGTGTCGGTGGTGCCGGTGTTGTTGCCGCGGTCCTCGATCTTCTCGCCCTTGGTGTTCTTCTTGGGCAGGTAGTTGGCGCCGCTGCGGACGTCGACGGCCTTGGCGAGCTGCGGGTTCTTGATGTCGACGCCGGTGTCGATGACGGCCACGCGGGCGTTCTTGCCGGTCGACTCCTGCCACAGCTCGTCGAGGTTGACGCGCTGCAGCGCCCAGGGGCGGCCCTTGTACGCGGCGCCGCCGAAGGTGCACTGGCCGGTGTCGGCGGCGGCCGGGGCCGCGGGCAGCAGGACGCCGCCGAGCAGCCCGGCGGTCAGGGCGGTGGCGCCGGACACGAGGGCCGCGGCGCGGAGTGTGTTTCGCATGCGTCGGTGTCCGTCCCTCGCGCTAGGAGCCCTGCGGCGTGCGGGCCGCGGCCTCGGACAGCCGGGGTCCGGTCGGCAGGAGCTTGGACCACTCGGCCGGGACCTGCGCCGGGGTCGTCTTGTCGTAGCCGAGCCGGGTCTGGGCGATCTGGGCCTGCTGCAGCAGTTCCTTCTTCTGCTTGTCGGACAGGCCGATGCCCTTGCCGGTGGCGTCGCCGTCGCTGTTGGACTGCATGGCGTAGCGCAGGCCGGTGTCGGTGACGAGGAAGAGGCTGCCGGACTTGCTGTCGGTGCCCATGACCTGGCGGAAGAGCTGGCCGGAGCCGGGGGTGACGTAGGCGCTGGAGGAGCCGGTGGGCAGGTCCTTGGGGAAGCTCTTGCCGGCCCAGGTGCTCAGGGTGGTGCTGTTGCGGGAGCCGACGCCGCGCAGGGTGTTGCACACGACGTTGCGGCCGCCGCCGGTGTCGGTCGCGTTGACGGTCTTCGGCGCCTGGGTCGGCCAGGTGTTGTCGCCCGCGAAGTCGCCGTCGGTGACGATCTGGCCGGCCGCGACCTGGCGGGCCTGGCCCGAGCCGTTGACCTGGGCCAGGTCGGGGCTGGAGATGAGGAGCTGGGCGGTGAACGGCGTGATGTCGGCGATGCGGTCGGGCAGGACGACGTAGTACTGCCGGGTCTGGTCGGCGCCGCGGGTGACGAGCACGGTGCCGACCTTGTTCGCGTCGGAGTCCAGTGAGCCCTGGGTGTCCGCCACCGCGCCGGGCTGTCCGTCGACGGTGGGGAAGGTGACCGGGGTGCCCTCGTGGAGGGTGGCCAGCCACTGGTCGGAGACCTTCTGCGGGGTGCGGTTCACCGCGTCGAGGGCGCGCAGCAGCTGCTGCTTCTCCTTGGGGGTGCCGGCGCTGACCGGGTACTTGACGCCGTGCGCGTCGACCACGTACTCGGTCTTCTGCTTGTCGTCGGCGACCACGTACATGAGCTCGCCGCCGGTCAGCCGGTCACCGTCGTCGGCGATCTTCCGGTCGTCCTTGCCGAGCACGAACGTCGCCTGCTGGACGGTGCCGCCGCTGGTGGGCCGCTCGCAGACCATCCAGCGCTTGGCCGCCTCGGCCTCCTGGGGGCTGGGCAGCCGGTCGGGGGCGTACGGGATGCCGACGGTGACGCCGTGCTTGGGGGCGTCGCCGCCGTCGAGGACGGACTCGTCGACGGTGACGACGTCGCCCTGGCCCTGTTCGAGGATGAGCTTGGCGGAGGCCATGTTGAGCACGGGGTGCAGCTGGACCTCGCCGTCGGTCTTCATGACGACGTAGCGCGTGGTCGACTTGTCGGCGACGATCACGTGCTTGTACGGGTCGTCCCATCCCTTGGGCGCCGTGGGGCTGAACATGCCGATGCCGCCGAAGACGGCGAGGACGACCACGCCGACGATGCTGCCGGGCAGGACGGCGCGCAGCGGTCGCGGGGCGCCCTCCTCCGAACCGGAGGCGGAGGGCTGCAGGAAGGACGCCAGCGTGCGTCGCTTCGCGAAGGTGTAGGCGTTGAGTTCGTCCCGCCGTGATGCCATCTGTGTCCGCTCTCTCCCCGTGCGGAGCCGTGGGGGCGTGTTCCCCCGTCTTCGGCCGGCCGTCCGGCCGTCCCCTGCCTGTGGTGGCCTCTGGTGCGTGCCGTGGCTGTCAGACCCGGCCCCTACTATGCCTGTTGCGTCGGTGCGTGTGTGGCACGGGTAGGGTGCTGAGGCCTTCCACCGAGGGCTGTGGAGCCTTCGAAGGGCCGGTGCGCATGGGATTTCGGGAGAGTTCGGGGGGTTTGGAGTGATGGCTTCCGCAACGCGGGCTCGATCGCGGTCGCAATCGAGGTCACGATCCGGTGACCGTTCGCGGCAGGGTTCCCCACAGGGGTCCCCCACTCCTTCACAGACGCCACACATTCCCGCGCAGGACGCGCGGGGCCACAGCGCCGCCGCGCCGTACCGGGGCGCCGTCGCACCGCATCTGAAGTCGCGCTCCGGCCGGGGCGGGTCGTTCGGCGTGCAGCGGCTCGTGATGATCGAGCTGGCCGCCGCGCTCGCGGTGTGCGGCTGGGTGATCGGCACGGTCGCGCTCATGGCGACGGGCGCCGTCGCCGCGCTGATCCTGCTGCTCGCGCTGGTCCGCCGTCGCGGGCGCTCCCTGCCGGACTGGCTGGGCTCGGTGCTGGCCCTGCGCGCGCGCAGGCGCCGCGCGGCCGGCGACGCGGTGCCCCCGGGCACGGAGCCGGGTCTGGCCCCGGCCGTGGAGTGCGACCCGAGCCTGCGCACGTACAGCTACAGCAGGGGCGACGACCGGGACCAGCGCCCGGTCGGCATGGTCGGGGACGGCGGTTTCCTGACCGCGGTGCTCCAGGTCGAGTCCGACGCCACCGCGCTGCGGGCCGAGCGCAGCCGCCGCCCGCTGCCGGTCGCTCTGGTGCGGGACGCGCTGGAGGTCGACGGCATCCGCCTCGAGTCGGCGCAGGTCGTGCTGCACACCCAGCCGGCCCCGGCGCTGCACCTGCCGCAGCAGTCGGTCGCGGTGAGCAACTACGCGCCGTTGCAGGCCCAGACGGGTTCGCCCGCGGTGCGCATCACCTGGATCGCGCTGAAGCTCGACGCCGAGCTGTGCCCGGAGGCCGTCGCGGCCCGCGGGGGCGGCGTGGTCGGCGCGCAGAAGTGCCTCGCGCGCGTGGCCGAGCACCTGTCGAGCCGTCTCGCGGGTGCGGGCTTCCGGGCGAGCGTGCTCACCGAGGAGGAGCTGGTCGCCGCGGTCGCCACGTCCGCGTGCGCCAATCCGATGGTGACCGCGCAGGCGGGCCGGAGCGAGGCGCCGCAGCGCCGCACCGAGGAGTCGAGCCGCAGCTGGCGCTGCGACAACCGCCGGCACACGACGTACTGGGTCCGCCGCTGGCCCCAACTGGGCGGCGGGGGCTCGACGTTGCCCCAGCTCGTCGCCCAGCTGACCACGGTGCCCGCACTCGCCACGACGTTCAGCCTGACGCTGGCCCCGGGCGACCGGCAGGACGTCACGCTGACGGGCCATCTGCGGATCACGGGCCGCAGCGACAGCGAGCTGACGACGGCCCGCCGGGACCTGGAGCGCGCCGCGCGCGGCCTGCGCACCGGCCTGGTCCGCCTGGACCGTGAGCAACTGCCCGGCGTTCTCGCCACCTTGCCGCTCGGAGGTGCCCGCTGATGGCCCTGACCAGCCACGCCCCCGACCTCGCCGAGCGGCTGCGCACCGGCTTCGGTCTGCTGGGCCCGCGCCACCAGCGCCACTCGCTGACCCCGGAGCATCTCGACGCGCTGTCGTTGCCCATCGGGGACGACGGCGTGGTCGTCGGCGTGGACGCCGAGGGCCAGCCCGCCGTCATGGGCATCAACCGCCCGACGCCGTACGACATCGTGCTCATCGGCGGTCTGTGGACGGCGCAGGTGCTCGCGCTGCGGGCCGCCGCCACCGGCGCGCGCGTCGCCGTCGAGACGGGACGCTCGCAGCAGTGGGCGCAGCTCGTGCAGGCGGTGGGCGGCGGCCAGTCCGGGATGACGCTCCACGAGGTGGGCCGGGTGCCTCCGCAGGGCGCTTCGGCCGGCGGTCCGGTGCTCGTCATCCGGGACTGCGGCATGCGTCCGCCGCGCGGCCGGGTCGCCTCGGCGCCCTGGCAGTCGGTGCTGACGCTGCTGCCGTATCTGAGCCCGGTCGCGCCGCGGCTCATGCGGCAGGCGCGGCTCGTGGGCGTGCAGCGGGTGTCGCCGGACGAGGCGGCGGAGATCGGCCGTGTGATGGGCCTGCCGCGCGGCGAGTCCGAGTCGCTGCCCACGCTCGCCGACGGCGTCACCCTGTGGTGCACGGACCGCGACCGGCAGTACGTGATGACGCAGGCGACGGACGCCGAGACCGGATTGTTGGGAACCGCACGCCGGATGGACTGAGTCCGGCCGACTGCGCCCCTTTCGCGGCGATTTGCCGTGCGCCCGCGCCCGTTCTCGTGCCGAGTGGACCTTCTGTGACCGGTCGGACGGCGTCGACGGGTGGGGCGGGCCTGCCGTGCGCGCGGTATTCGTGATTAGGCTGGGTACCGGACGTCCGCGTACACCCGTGAGCGGGGTGCGGGTACGTCAGGGGGCCGGGAACGAGGGGCAGCCGGCGGACCGGCGAACAGACTCGGTCTCCCCTTTGCACGACACGAGGGTGCTCGACCACACCAGGAGGCATTGTGAACAGCGATCGGGACGATTTCCGCGGGGGCTGGGATTCGCCCGTCGATGATCAGTCCGACGCGGAGTCCAGTGTCGAGATGACGGGCGAGTTCACCATCGACTACGCCCCTCCGGCCTGGTACACGCAGAACGCGTCGAACGCGGGCACGCCCGAGCCCGTCGCGCCGCCGGCCCCGCCCGTGGCTCCTCCGGCGACCCCGCCCGCGCCCATGGCCCCGGCCCCGCAGCCGGAGTCCGGTGCGGGCAACGGGGACCTGGAGAGCGGGGCCACGATGCGGTTCTCCGCGGCTTCCCTGAAGCGGGAGTTCGAGGAGCTGGCCGCGCTCGGTGGACAGCAGCAGTCCGCGGCCCCGGGGGCTCCGGGCGCGGAGGGCACCGGGATTCCGCAGGGCTGGACGACGGCCAAGGACGAGCCGTCCGGCGCGAGCCCGGCGGCCGGTTCCGCCGAGACGCCCCCGGACCAGGCCCCTGCCCCGGCCGCTGCCGCCGCCCCCGAGGAGCCCAACTCGCCCGGATCGTCCGGTTCATCCGACCCGTCCACCTCCGGCACCTCTCCCCTGGCCGGCGAGCCGGGCGCGATGCCCGAGGGTTCGGCCGGTACGACGACGGGGGCGGAAGGCGCTGAAGGAACCGACGGCACCGACGGTGCGGACGCTGCGGAGGCGGCGACCGAGGGGACGGACACCGCCACGGCGGAGGCACTCTCGTCCGACGCCGAGCCCGCCGACGACTCCGACTCCTCCAGCTCCTCCAGCACCTCCGACTCCTCCGGAACCGCCGGTCCGTCGGCCACCTCCGACTCGTCCGGCCTGTCCGTCGCGCCCGCCGACGCCCTCGACCCGGCGCCCGAGGCCGACGCGACCGCCGATGCCCCGGCGTCTCCCGAGACCCCCGCGTCCCCCGCGTCCTCGGGGACCGGTGGCGCGGACTTCGCGCTGCCGGGCGCCGACGCCGACCCGGCCCAGCCCGTGGCCCCCGCCGCGACGCCGGCCGAGGGCACCCCCGCCCCG
>NZ_WWIA01001103.1 GCF_009870065.1 Streptomyces sp. SID5785
CCCGGCGCAGATCGTCGCCAAGGCCGCGAACGTCGTTCCGCGCAAGGGCCAACTGGCCTGGCAGCGGCGGGAGATCACCGCGTTCACCCACTTCGGGATGAACACCTTCACCGACCGCGAGTGGGGTTCGGGCGCTGAGGACGAGGCGACCTTCGCGCCCACCGCCGTCGACGCCGACCAGTGGATCCGCACCTACCGGGCCATGGGCGCCGAGCTGGCGATGATCACCGCCAAGCACCACGACGGTTTCACGCTCTTCCCCAGTCGCTACACGCCGCACTCGATCCTCAAGAGCCCCGGCCGGCCGAACGTCGTGCGCCGGTACGTGGACGCGGCCCGTGCCCACAAGCTCCGCGTGGGGATCTACCTCTCTCCCTCCGACGGCTCCGAACTGCCGCACGCTTGGCACGCGACCTGGATCGAGGCGCTGCGCACGAAGCAGGCCGAGGGCGGCACGCTGACGTCGGTGGAACAGACCGCGCTCGACGACGGCGACCGCGCCCCCAGCGGCCTCGGCCGCTTCGGCAACGGCAGCGCGGTCCGCGAGCACACCATCCCCACCCTCGTGGAGGACGACGACCGCGCCGACGCCGTGCGCTCGGGCAAGCTGCCGACGTTCACCGTGCACGTCAACGACTACGACGCCTACTACCTGAACCTGGTCTACGAACTCTTCACCGAGTACGGCCCGCTCGACGAGTTCTGGCTCGACGGCGCCAACCCGTGGGCCGACGCCGGGATCACCCAGGAGTACCGCTTCGACGAGTGGTTCCGGGTGATCAAGGCGCTGTCACCCGACACCGTGGTCTTCGGCGGCCCCAACGGCGTGCGCTGGGTCGGCAACGAGAGCGGGATCGGCCGCGAGACCGAGTGGAGCGTCGTCCCGACGACCGCCGACCCGTGGACGTACCACGGCGAATGGCTGCTGCCGCACGGGCCGAGCGCGGCCGACATCGGCTCGCGCGACCGGCTCACCGAGCCCGGCGTGACCCACCTGTCGTGGTTCCCCGCGGAGGCCGACGTGTCCAACCGGCCCGGCTGGTTCCACCACGCCGACCAGCGCTCGAAGACCGCGGACCAGCTCTTCGACCTGTACGAGAAGAGCGTCGGGCGCAACACGACACTGCTGCTCAACGTGCCGCCCTCGCGGTCGGGCACGATCGACGCCGCGGACGTCGCCGAACTGACCGCGTTCGGGCGGCGGGTGCGGACGGTGTACGGGGATCCGGTCGCGAAGAACGCCGACGGGACGACCACCTTCGACCGGGTCGCGGTGCGCGAGGACATCGAACACGGGCAGCGGATCGAGTCGTTCGCCGTCGAGGCCGAGATCGACGGGGCCTGGCAGCGCATCGCCACCGGCACGACCGTCGGATACCGGCGCATCCTGCCGCTGCCCGAGCCCGTCACGGCGCGGCGGGTACGCGTCAAGGTCCTGGCCTCGCGCGCCGACCCCCGCCTCGGCCGGGTCACGCTCCACCGGGTGGTGCGCTGAGCGACGGCGGGTTGAGCGGCTGACTGGCTGAGCGGCGGGCCTCAAGCCGCCAGATCAAGAGAACCGACCCCCGTCAGCGGGGGCGGGGGCGTCGAGCTGCCTGCGCAGTTCGGCGGCCCCGGACCACGCCTGTTCGTGCGTCACCAGGTCGACTTTGGAAGCCCGCAGCCGGCTGACCGCGCCCCGCGCCCCCGTTCGGCACGATGGTCGACGGCGCGCGGACCGGGCCGGAGCACCAGGCGCTGGTCAGCGTCGCATCAGGACCCCGAGCGCGTCGTCGAGGTAGGTGCGGAACTCGCCGTCCTTCTCCGGTGGCAGCACGGAGGGCGCGGCATGGCCGAGTTGGGCGTGGCCGAGGTACACGGTGTACGCGAGCAGTCCGCGCCGCCGGGCCTCCGCCGGCGGGAACCCGAGCGCGGCGAAGAGGTCCGCGACGTACGCTACCCGGCGCTCGGTCACCCGGCGCAGCGCCGCGGACACCCGGGGATGCCCCGCAGTGGCCAGGAGTGCGACCTCCAGGGGATCCTCCGTGGCGGCCTGGATCGCGAAGGCGAAGAGCAGCCTGATGCGCTGCTCGGGATCGGGTTCCTCCTCGACGCCCGCGATGGTCCCCTCGGTGTTGATCTCCGCCCAGCGGTCGAGGGCGGCGTCGATCAGCGCGTCCCGGTTGCTGAAGTGCCAGTAGAAGCTGCCCTTCGTGGTGCCGAGACGGGCGGCGAGCGGCTCGATCGCGACGGCTGCGAGGCCGCCCTCCGCTATGGCTTCGAGGGCGGCGTCCGCCCAGGTCTGTGCGGAGAGGCGGGGCTTCTTGGCCGTGCGGCCCGTGCCGCCGCGGCGGTGTGCCCCGCTCCGGCCGGTCTCCGGTCCGTCCTGGCCGCGCTGTGGTCCCGGGTGCTGTTGCGCCATGACCGTACGGTACCGTACGGTCGAAACCATACGGCAGCGTATGGAGGTGCGTGATGGCACGGATCCGCAATGTCCACGAGCGGGCGGTGCGGGCCCCGGCGTCCGCCGTGGCTCCCCTCCTCGACCGCCTCTCGGCCGAGGACGACCCGATCTTCCCGGTGCCCGGCTGGGCCCCGATGCGTCTGGACGGGCCGCTCGCGGTGGGCGCGGCCGGGGGGCACGGGCCGGTCACGTACCGCGTCACCGCGTACGAGCCGGGGCGCCGGATCCGCTTCGACGGGACGCCGCCGTGGGACGGGTACCACGAGCTGACGGTCGAGGCGGCGGGCGACGACGGGTGCCGGGTGCGGCATGTGCTCGAGATGAGATTCGCGGGGGTCCGGCTGCTGGCGTGGATCGCGGGCATCAGGCCCGTGCACGACGCGATGATCGAGGAGCTGTTCGACAACATCGAGCTGATCGCGACGGGAACCGTCGCCCGGCCCGCGAAACGGTCCCCGCGGGTGCGCCTGCTCCGCCGCCTGGTCTGGGCCCGCCCGGAGTCGGTCACGGCGCCGGAGCACGCCCGGCTCATCCGCACGGCCCTCGAACATCCCCGGTACGCGGACGCCTACCGCATGCCGCTCCAGCCGGGGTTGCCGCGGGACCCGGAGGCGTGGACCGGGATTCTGCGGGGGCGCTTTCCTGTACTGGCCAAGGAGGATGGCGAGTTGCTCATGAGGGTGGACACGGCGGGGGTGACGGCTCGCGCCTCGATCGTCGTGGACGACCACCATGTGACCCTGTGCACGGTCGCAGGCGCGGAGTCCCTGCGCGGGAAGCTCTACTGGGGTCTGGTGCGGCGGGTACACCCCGTGATGGCCCGCACGATGCTGCGTCGCGTCCACAGGAACCTCGCGGGGTCCGCCCCCTCCGCCGCGGAGCGGTTCCTCTCCTCCCGCGGGTGAGGGGGCGAGGGGGTGAGGGGGGAGTCCTGAGAGGCCTGGAGAGCGCCACCCGGACGGGCGTGTCCCGATGTAGGGTGAGGCCAGCCCTTGACCTGCAAGAACGCAGGCAGGGAGCCGTCTTCGAGGAGTGCAACATGCTGCGCACCATGTTCAAGTCCAAGATCCACCGCGCCACCGTCACCCAGGCCGACCTGCACTACGTCGGCTCGGTCACCATCGACGCCGATCTGCTCGACGCCGCGGACCTGCTGCCCGGCGAGCTCGTGCACATCGTCGACATCGACAACGGGGCCCGGCTCGAGACCTACGTCATCGAGGGCGAGCGCGGGTCCGGTGTGATCGGGATCAACGGGGCGGCGGCCCACCTCGTGCACCCGGGCGACCTGGTGATCATCATCAGTTACGCTCAGGTCGACGACGCCGAGGCGCGTGCCCTGCGGCCCAGGGTCGTGCACGTGGACCGGGACAACCGGATCGTCGCACTCGGCGCGGACCCCTCCGAGCCCGTGCCCGGCGGCGAGGACCGGCGCAGCCCCCAGGCCGTGCCGGCGGTCTGACCGCGAGGAGTAGTGCCCCATGAGCCCCACCCGTCCCGACAGTTCGCCCGAACCGGGCGGCGAGGGCCACGTCACGGACGACGTCGTGATCCTCGACGACCGGGAGCGCGGGCTCCTGCGGGCGCGGGCCGGCGGCCCCGGCGGCGAGGTCCTCGGCCACATCCAGTACTTCGTGCTCGACGCACCGGAGCGTGCGCTGGTCGCGGTGCACACGATCGTCGAGCCGCGCCACGAGGGCCGGGGCATCGCCGGGTCGCTCACCCGCGAGCTGTACGCCCTCGCGGCGCGGGAAGCCGTGCAGGTCGTGCCGCTCTGCTCGTTCGTCGTGCGGTGGGCGGCGCGCCACCCCGGTGAGGCGCCCGCCGTCTCCGACGCACTGCGCCGGGCCGCCGAGCAGGCGCTCGCCGCCGACCCGGGGAAGTGGTGACGATGCTCGTCCTGCTGCACACCTCACCCGTGCACGTGCCCGTCTTCGACGCGCTGCGCGACACGCACCATCCAGGTCTCGCCCTGCGGCACGTCGTGCGCGAGGAACTGCTCGAGCGTGCCCGGGCCACGAGCCCCGAATCCGTGGCGGGCGACCTCGGAGTGCTGCTCCGCACGGCGGCGGCGGACGGAGCCGAGGCCGTGCTCTGCACCTGCTCGTCGATCGGCGGTGTCGCCGAGGCGCTCGGCGCCGAGGCGGGCGTGCCGGTGCTGCGCCTGGACCGGCCGATGGCGGCGCGCGCCGTCGAGATCGGATCCCGCGTCACGGTGGTCGCCACCACTCACAGCACACTCGGCCCCACCGTCGCCCTCGTCGAGGAGGAGGCCCGGCGCGCCGGGCGGCCGGTGGACGTGACGACGGTCCTGGTGGACGGGGCCTGGGAGCTGTTCCTCGCCGGTGACCAGGACGGGTATCTCGACCTGGTGGCCGCCGCGCTGGACGGGGCCGCGGGCGCGGCCGACATGCTCGTGCTCGCCCAGGCGTCGACGGCCGACGCCGCGGGCCGCACGCGGACCGCCGTCCCCGTGCTGTCCAGCCCGCTGCCCGGACTCGCCGCCGCGGCCCGGGAATGCGCGGCCGCCGGGAGCGCTTGACCGGAGCACCACCGTCGAACGCACCTGGAGGAACCCGTGTCCGAGAGCGACGTCGTGATCAGCCCCGCCGGATGGGTCGCCCGGCAGGCCCGCACGTACGAGGAGTCCGGCGGCACCCGCGGCACGACGGTGCAGGGCGCGCCGTGTCTGCTGCTCGACTACCGGGGCCGCCGCTCGGGCCTGTGGCGGCGCACCGTGCTGATCTACGGGCGGGACGGCGACGACCTGCTGATCGTGGCCTCGAACGGCGGAGCCGACACCGACCCGCAGTGGTACGTGAACCTGCGGGACAACCCCGACGTGCGGCTGCGGGTGGGGACCGAGCGGTTCGCGGCCCGCGCGCAGACCCTGACGCCCGCGGAGAAGGAGCGCGTGTGGGGCTCCCTCGTCGAGCTCTTCGCCCCCTATGCGGAGTACCGGGAGAAGACGGACCGCGACATTCCCGTCGTGCGGCTGACCCGTACGGACGGCTGACGCACGGGATCCGGCGCCGGGTCCGGCAGGGTCCGCAGGCGTGGACTCGCCGGGCGTGGGAACGCGAGCGGGGAGAGAGTGGAGAGGACCCCCTCCGACCCGTGGAGGAACCACCATGACCCACCCGTTCCCCGACCCCGTGCCGCCCGGGCCGACCCCGGGCCCCGGGCCGGGACCGACACCCGGTCCGGGCCCCGGCCCCGACCGGCCGGACCCGGCGCCGCTGCCGGACCCCTTCCCGACACCGACACCGGCCCCGCAGCCGTTGCCCGAGCCGTCGCCGTCCCCGGTGCCACCGGATCCGGACCCCGACCCCACCCCGCCGGAGCCCCAGCCCTCACCCGCCTGAGCGGGCGGGCGCGGGGCTCCCGGGAGGCCGCCGGAGAGGCCGTCAGGCCTCGACCTCGGAGCGGTCCCCGCCCCAGAGCGTGTGGAACGAGCCCTCGCGGTCGGTGCGCCGGTAGGTGTGCGCGCCGAAGAAGTCCCGCTGGCCCTGCGTCAGCGCCGCCGGCAGCCGGTCGGCGCGCAGCGCGTCGTAGTAGGCCAGCGCGGCCGCGAAGCCCGGCGTCGGCACGCCCTGCGTGATCGCGGCGCCCAGGACCGACCGCCAGTCGTCCTGGGCCGCCGCGATCTCCTCCGCGAAGCCCTTGTCGGACAGCAGCGACACGAGCGCGGGATCGGCCTCGTAGGCCGCGGTGATCCGGTCCAGGAACGCCGCGCGGATGATGCAGCCGCCGCGCCAGATCCGCGCGACCGCACCCGGGTCGACGTTCCAGTCGTACGCGGCGCTGCCCGCCGCGATCTCGTGGAAGCCCTGCGTGTAGGACACGATCTTCGAGGCGTACAGGGCCTGTTCGACCTGGTCGGCGAAGCGTGCGGCCTCGTCCCCGGACAGCGCCCGCGGCCGCGGGCCCGCCAGGTGGCGGGCCGCGCCCCGCAGTTCGGCGTGGCCCGACAGCGAACGGGCGAACACCGCCTCGGCGATGCCCGACACCGGCACCCCGAGGTCCAGCGCGATCTGCACCGTCCAGCGGCCGGTGCCCTTCTGCTCGGCCCGGTCCTGCACGACGTCCACGAACGGCTTCCCGGTGGCCTCGTCCACGTGGGACAGCACCTCTGCCGTGATCTCGATCAGGTACGAGTCGAGCCGCCCGGTGT
>NZ_WWIA01001104.1 GCF_009870065.1 Streptomyces sp. SID5785
TGAAGGCGCCGCCCGCCGAGTCCGGCCTCGCCGCGTCCTGGTCCCGCGGCTCCCGCCCGGCCGGCCTCGCGGTGAACGGGACGGCGGACCCCGGCGTGCCCGCCCCCGCGCCCGAGACGCCGCCCGGCTGGCGGCCCTGGCGGTTCCGCATGTCGAACGACGTGTGGGGCACCCCGAAGGTCGCCGGCGACCTCGTCTACGTCACCTCCTTCGAGGTGCACGCCCTCGACGTGGCCACCGGCCGGCGCCGCTTCAAGACCCGCGACGTCGCGTGGGCGATGGCCGTCGCCGACGGCCGCATCCACGCCTCCGACGGCCCGACCCTGTGGGCGCTCGACGCCCGCGAGGGCGGCGACCTGTGGCGCCGCCAGACCGATGCCTGGGTGTACGCGCTCGCCGCCGACCGCGGCACCGTCGTCACCGGCACCCGCGGCGGCGGCGTCCAGGCCCGCGAGGCCGTCAACGGCGACCTGCTGTGGGAGATCACCGGCTGCCAGACCGACTTCGAGACGCCCGAGGCCGGTCCGGTCGTCCACGACGGGACCGTCTACGTGTGGCAGGACGCGCGGCTGCGCGCCCTGGAGGCCCGCACCGGCGAGGAGCGCTGGTCGTACCCGATCGGGGACGCGGCCTCCTGCGGCGGCGTCCCGGTCCGCGTCACCCCGGCCGCCGACGGCTACGTGTACGTGGCGGCCGGCACCCGGGTCATCGCCGTCGACGTCGCCTCCGGCCACGTCCGCTGGCACTTCGAGGCGCCCGCCGTCTTCCTGTGCCCGCCCGCGTACGTGCCCGGCCCGGCGGTCACCGGCGGCGGCGTGTACCTCGTCGACCACCTCGGCACGGTCTACGCCCTCGACGCCACCGACGGCCGCGACCGCTGGCGCATCGCCACCGAGCCGCGCCCCGGCTCCGTCGACCCGGTCCTCGTCGCGCACGGCCACGTGCACGTCGGTTCCGGTCAGGGCCTGTACACGCTGGACGCCGTCACCGGCACGCCGAAGTGGCGTTTCCAGTCGGGCGGCGAGATCGTCGGCTCCCCGGTGGTCGCCGACGGCCGGATCCACTTCGGCTCGACCGACCACCTCCTCTACACGCTGAAGGCCGACGACGGCCGGCTCCGCTGGAAGCTCGCCACCGGCGGCGAGATCACCGGGACCCCGGTCGTCACCGACGGCGTCGTGTACGCGTGCAGCAAGGACCGCTGCGTCTACGCCCTGGATGCGGAGAAGGGCACGGGCACCAGCCGGTAGCCGTTGTAGGGTGCCGGGCGTGACGAAACGGGGAGTCAAACTCACAGCGCTCGCGGTTCTGGTGGTCATGGCCCTGACAGGGTTCTCGACCGGCAGGGGCCGCGGCGGCAGCCACCGCAGCGGGAGCCACGGCAGCAGCGGGGGAGGCTGCAGCAGCTCCAGCCAGAACCACGACAGTTCGTCGTCGTCCTCGTCAGGCTCGTCGGGTTCGGGTTCGTCGGGCTCGTCGTCCGGTTCCTCGTACGACGACGATGACTCCTACGGGAGCGGCTCGACCGGCTCCTCCTCCGGCGGCCGCACCACCACCCGGCGCCCCACCTACCGGTCCTCGCCCACGGCGACGTCCACCGGCGGCTCCACGTCCCTGCGCAACGGCACCGCACGCCTGATCTCCTGCGCCGACGCGAACACCCCGTACGCCCGGGTCCGTGTCACCAACCCGAACGGCAAGGCGGCCCGCTTCTCCGCGCACGTCGACTTCCTCGACGCCTCCGGCATCACGGTCACCGACGACTACGCCGACGTGCGGGTCCCGGCCCGCGGACAGGCGACCGTCAAGGTGAAGGTCGGCGGCGAAGGGCTCGCCGCCGAGGTCGACCACTGCGCGACCGACCGCGAGGCGATCCTCTCGAACTGAGGGCGCTCCGGGGCCGGTGCGTCAGCGCACCCGGAACCCCGGGCCGCCCCGGCCCCCGCGCGACGCGAACAGCCCGGCCTGCCGCTCCGGCGGCAGGTTCCCGAGCGCGATCAGCTGCGGGGCCAGCGCGAAGGCATGGGCGCGGGCCGCCTCGGTCGCCGCCCACACCGCGCGCACCGTGCCCTGCACCGCGTCCGTCGGCTGCGCGGCGATCGCCGTCGCGCAGCGGACCGCGGCCGGGGCCGCGCCACCCGCCTCCGTGACCTCGCTGACCAGGCCGTTCTCGTACGCCCTGCGGGCCGAGAGGCGTTCGGCCGACCCCATCAGAGCGAGCCGGGCCGCCTCGCCCGGCGGCATCCGCTGGGCCAGGTGCACCGCCTCGTACGCGCTCACCATGCCGTACGTCGTGTGCGGGTCGAAGAACGTCGCGTGCTCGTCGGCGATCACGAAGTCGGCCTCGCCGAGCAGGTAGAAGGCGCCGCCGCAGGCCATGCCGTTGACCGCCGCGATCACCGGCTTCCACAGGTCGCCCGCCTTCGGGCCGACGGTGAGCAGCGGGTCGTCCATCGCGTACGGCGAGCCGGGCTGCGGCACGTCGGCGTCCCGGTCGATGCCGGTGCAGAACGCCTTGCCGCCGGCCCCGGTCAGTACAACCGCCCGGACCCCGTCGTCGTACCGGAAGCCGCGCCAGGCCGCGCGCAGCGCGTCCGCCAGCTCCAGGTCGATCGCGTTGTGCCGGTGCGGGCGGTCGAGGGTGACCACCGCGACGCCGGTCTCCCGGTCGGTCTCGACGCGCAGGGTCACGGCCGCTCCAGGGTCCAGCGGGGCAGGACCACGCCCTCGACCTCCGCGAACACCACCTGCACCTTGGCGCCGATGCGGATCCGGTGCGGGTCGACCGAGTCGAGCGGGGCGTCGGCGCGGGTCACGAGATTGCCGACGAGCCGGATG
This sequence comes from Streptomyces sp. SID5785, assembly GCF_009870065.1. GTDB lineage: Bacteria > Actinomycetota > Actinomycetes > Streptomycetales > Streptomycetaceae > Streptomyces. Next base: position 2,839 of record NZ_WWIA01001104.1, read on the forward strand.
CGGGGGGCGTCCGCGAGCTCGACGACGATCGCGTTGTACGGGGCGTGGGCGGCGTAGGCCGGGAGCAGCGGGGGGTGCGGGACGACGTAGGACCAGATGCGGCCGCGGCCGCTCGTCCTGCGCCACTCCGCGTCGAAGGAGCCGCAGTGCGGGCAGCACGGGCGGGGTGGGAAGCGGAGTTCGCCGCAGGCGGGGGCGGCGCAGGCCTGGACCCGGAGTTCGCCCCGGGCGGCGTACTCCCAGAAGGGGGCGCCGTCGTCGTCGGTGACGGGAGAGAGAAGCGCGTCTGCCATGTTCCGTCCTTCAGTGAGTAGGGCTCCGCCGCTGCGGGTGCCGGGTGCGCCGTGCCTGAGCGCGCAGTTCCCCGCGCCCCTTTTCGGGGCTGGTGTGCAGCCCCCAAATTCAAGCCTCTCCGGCGATTGAGGAGCGGGGG
>NZ_WWIA01001105.1 GCF_009870065.1 Streptomyces sp. SID5785
CCGCAGCTCGGCGAGCCGGGCTCCGAGCCGGGCGTCCACGGGGTCGGGACCGCCGCCCGCGGCTTCTTCCGTATCGCGTTTCATATCCGGCACGATATCCCAGATATGACACACCTGGATCCGCGCCGGTCAGTCGTGCGCGGACACCGCCCCGAGAAGTTCGCGCACACGCCCCGTGGCGGCGCGGAACTCGGGGGTCGCGAGGGTCTGCGCGTAGTCCCGCTCCGCCGGCAGACCGACGTCGATGACCTCGGTGACGGTGCCGGGCCGCGGGCTCATCACCAGGACCCGGTCGGCGAGGTAGACCGCCTCCGGGATGGAGTGCGTCACCAGCAGGACGGTCGTGGAGGTGCGCCGCCAGATCCGGTTGAGCTCGACGTTGAGCTGCTCGCGGGTGAGGGCGTCGAGCGCGCCGAACGGCTCGTCCATCAGGAGCACGGGCGGCTCGTGCAACAGGGCCCGGCACAGCGCGACGCGCTGCTGCATGCCGCCGGACAGCTCGTGCGGGTAGGCGTCGTCGAAGCCGGTGAGCCCGGTCATGGCGATCAGCTCGTCGGTCCGGGCGCGGGCCTGCGCGGCGGGCATCCCGCGCATCTCGGCCTGGAGCAGGATGTTGCGCCGCGCCGAGCGCCATTCGAGCAGGGCGGCGCGCTGGAAGACGTACCCGATGTCGTGCCGCGGACCGCGCACGCGCTCGCCGCGCAGCTGCACCTCGCCCGAGGACGGCTGCAGCAGCCCGGCGACCAGCTTGAGCAGCGTGGACTTGCCGCAGCCGGACGGCCCGACGATGGCCACGAACTCGCCGTCGCGCACGTCGATCCGGATGTCCTGGAGCGCGGTGACGTCCTTCTTCTTCGTACGGAAACGGACCGCGACGTCGTCGATCCGGACCGCGGGGGCGGCGCCGGCCGGGTCCGGTCCGGCCGGTCGCCCGGCGACGGCGTCCTTGGCCATGTCCGGCCCCCGGGTCCCGTTCATGCCGCTCATCCCTTCATCCCGTGCGCCGTGTCCCAGTAGTCGCCGACCGGCTTGCCGCTCTTGACCAGGCCGGCCTGGGCGAAGACGTCGATGGTCTGCTGCCAGTCGGCCTCGGTGTTCACGCCGGGCGCCTTGCCCTCGGTGGCGTCGGTGTGGAGCAGCGTGAGGGTGGTCGTGAACTGCTCCGACAGGACGGTCTCCGGCGGGAGTTGCTCGGAGGCGCCGTCCATCGCGGCGACGGCGGGCTCCGGGTTCTTCTCGGCGGCGGCGAAGGACTCGCTCACGGCCTCGGCCATGCGCCGGGCGAGGTCGCCGCCGTCACCGGCGAGGGTCTTCTGGCCGGCGATGAGGCCGTTGGAGTAGAAGTTCAGGCCGTTCTCCGAGAAGCGCAGGTAGGAGACGTCCTTCTTGGCCTTGTCCTGCATGGTCGGGCCCTGGTCGCTCGCGTAGCCGAGGAGCGCGTCCGTCTTGCCCGAGATGACGGCGGCGATCTTGCCGGCCGGGTCGGTGTTCTGGACCTTGACGGCGGACTCGTCGATGCCGTTCTTCTTCAGGAAGATGGGGAACGTCTTGGAGAGCGCGTCGCCCGCGGTGCCCGCGATCGTCTTGCCCTTCAGGTCGGCCGGGGACGTGATGCCGGTGGCCGCGAAGGACTGGACCGAGGCGGGTGTCGTCTGCAGGAAGACGCCGAGGCTCTTCACCTTGACGCCCTGGTCGACACCGGCGAGCACGGCCGGGGTGTCGGCCCAGCCGAAGTCGGTCTGACCGGCGCCGGTGGCCTGCACGGTCTTCTGCGAACCCTGGCCCGCCCGGATCTCCAGGTCGATGCCGTGCTTCTCGAAGATCTTCTGCTTCAGGCCGTAGTAGAAGGGGGCGTGCTCGCCGTACGGGTACCAGTTGAGCGTCAGGGTGGCCTTGTCGAGCTTCTTGCCGGAGTCGGACGTCGAGGTCTCCGGGTCGCCGCCGCAGGCCGTGGCGGCGAGCGCGAGCAGGGCGAACGGCACGGTGGCGGTCAGCAGTCTGCGCGGGGGCATGACGGGGCCTTTCTGCGTCGGCTTCAGAGGATGCGGGGGGCGGCGTTCAGTACGTGGTGACGGCCGTGCCGTCCCGGCGGCTCGCGTGCCAGGGCAGCAGGACCTGCTCGGCCACCTCGACGGCGACGAACAGGACGACGCCGATCAGCGACATGACCAGGAGGCCCGCGAAGAGCATCGGGGTGTCGAGGTTCCCGTTGGCCTGGAGGATGACGTAGCCGAGGCCCTCGTCGGCACCGACGAACTCGCCGACGACCGCGCCGGTCACGGCGAGCGTCACGGCGACCTTCAGGCCGGAGAACAGGTGCGGCAGCGAGGCCGGGAAGCGGATCTTGCGGAAGGTCTGCCAGGGGCTCGCGCCCATCGTGGCGGACAGCTGGAGCATCTCCGGGTCGACCGCCTTGAGGCCGGTGACCATGGAGATGACGATCGGGAAGAAGGCGATGAGGACCGCGATGAGGATCTTCGGCGCGATCCCGAAGCCCAGCCACACGACGAACAGCGGGGCGATGGCGATCTTCGGGACGACCTGGGCGAACAGCAGAATGGGGTACAGCGTCTTCTCGACGGTCGTCGAGTAGACCATCACGACGGCCGCGAACACGCCGACCGCGACCGCGATGACGAAGCCGAGCAGGGTCTCGTACGTGGTGACCCAGCTGTGCTGCCAGAGGTAGTCGGGCTTGTCCAGGATCACGTCCAGGGTGGCGGCCGGCGACGGGACGAGATACGGCTCGACGAGCTCGGCGGCGGCGATCACCCACCACACCGCGAAGCAGGCCACGAGCAGGGCGAGCGGACGCCAGCTCTTCTCGGCGACGTCGGCGAACCGGCGGCCCGCCGTGGGCCTGGCCCGCTCCCTGACCCCCTGCACCAGCTCGGGGGACGACTTGAGTGCGCTCTGGCTCACGGGCAACTCCCCTGGCATCGGGACGACTTGGGCCGGGCCGCGAAATCGCTTTCAGAAAGCGCTTTCTGATAAGGTGTCAGCCACGCTAATGAGCCCATGTCCGCACGGTCAAGACACTGTGCGGAAGTTTCCTGTGACGGGAGTTCGACACCGCACTCGTGGGAGGCGCAGTGGACCGACCGGACGCACCACCGCACGTGACGCTCGACGCCGTGGCCCGCAGAGCGGGCGTCTCCCCCGCCACCGCCTCCCGTGCGCTCAACGGCACGGCGCCGGTGCGCGCGGAGCTGCTCGACCGGGTACGCGCGGCGGCCGCGGCGCTCGGCTACATACCGAACGCGCACGCCCAGGCGCTCGCCGGGTCCGCGGCGACCACCGTCGGCGTCATCTGCCACGACGTGGGCGACCCGTACTTCGCGGCGATCGCGAGCGGCGTGATGGCGGCCGCGGCGGAGCGCGACCTGCTCGTCATGCTGTCCTCCACGTTCCG
>NZ_WWIA01001106.1 GCF_009870065.1 Streptomyces sp. SID5785
TCGGGCGTCCGGTGATGTCGCCGCGTACAGCGCGGGGAGCGTCGCCGTGTCCACCGTGCCGAGCAGCACGCCCCGGGAGGACAGCGCCCTGATGAGTCTGCGGCCGACGGTCTCCCGGTCGCGGCCGACTTCGGGGCGTGCCGCGAGCAGATTCGTGGGGGCGACGCCGGGATGGGAGAGATTGCTGGTGACGCCCCAGCCTTCCTCTGCACTGCGCCGGTCGAGCTCGAGACCGAAGAGACCCAGGGCGACCTTCGACTGTCCGTAGGCCTTCATGCCGTCGTAGCTCCGCTCCCAGTCCACGTCGTCCCAGTTGATCGCGCCCCGGCCCGCCGCGATGCTGATCTGCGAGGTGACACGGGCCTGTCCGGCGCGCAGCAGCGGCAGCAGGTGGGCGACGAGGGCGAAGTGGCCGAGATGGTTGGTGCCGAACTGCAGCTCGTGCCCGTCGTCCGTGGTCTGCCGCTCGGGCGGCGTCATGACTCCCGCGTTGTTCACGAGCAGGTGGACGGGTCGGCCCTCGTCGCGCAGGGTGCGGCCGAGCGCCTCCACGGACGCGAGCGAGGAGAGGTCGAGGGCGCGCAGCGACACGTCCGCGCCCGGAACCCGTTCCCGGATCGTCGCGAGTGCGGCGTCTCCCTTCCGTGGATTGCGTACGGGCATGACGACCTGTGCGCCCGCCGCGGCCAGGCGGGTCGCGATGCCGAGCCCCACGCCGTCGCTGGCGCCGGTGACCAGCGCGCGCCTTCCGCTCAGGTCCGGGATGACGATGTCGATCGGTGTGCGTGCCATGTGTCTCCTCCTGGAACGGGTGCCGACCTCTGCACTGTCACCGCATCCGGTCACGGCATCCAGGGCCGCCCGATCCACTGATCGGCAGGTCCAGGATGCGTCCGCCGACGCGCCCCCGCCCGTGGTAGGGGCCGACGCCGGCGGGAGAAGCGCCTGGTCAGCGGCGAGGCACGGCCGGCGTGTGTGCCCACCCCGACCGGACACATGCCGGTGCCGCGACATCCCCGGCACGGGGAGCGACGCGTCAAGGGGGGATCGATGATCCGTGGATACCGCGGTGTGCGCGCGGTAGAAAGGTGTCCCGAGGAGGCAGACATGGTCATCGACCGGGCAGGGCTCGCGGCGTTCCTGCGGCGTCGCCGTGCCTCCCTGCAACCCGAGGACGTCGGCCTCCCCCGCGGCCGGCGCCGCAGGACCAGCGGGCTGCGCCGGGAGGAGGTGGCGGCCCTGTGTCACATGTCGGCCGACTACTACGCGCGCCTGGAGCGCGAGCGCGGACCCCAGCCGTCCGAGCAGATGATCGCCTCCATCGCGCAGGGCCTCCACCTCACGCTCGACGAGCGCGACCACCTGTTCCGCCTCGCCGGGCACTCACCCCCGGCGCGGGGCGCGGACAGCGACCACATCAGCCCCGGTCTGCTGCGCATCCTGGACCGCCTGGAGGACACACCCGCGGAGATCGTCACCGAACTTGGCGAGACCCTGCGCCAGACCCCGCTCGCCGTCGCACTCACCGGCGATTTGACGGCGTACACCGGACCCGCCCGCAGCATCGGCTACCGCTGGTTCACCGACCCCGCGACACGGCGGCTGTACGCACCCGAGGACCACTCCTACCTCAGCCGCATGTTCGCCTCGGGCCTGCGGGGCGTGGTCACACTGCGCGGCCCCGCCTCCCCCGCCGCCCGCCTCGCCGACCTGCTCCTCGCGCAGAGCGACGAGTTCCGGGAGGTGTGGGACCAGCACGAAGTCGGTCTGCGCCCGCACGAGGTCAAGCACTTCGTCCACCCGGAGGTGGGCGCCCTGGAGCTGACCTGCCAGTCCCTGCTCGACCCCGACCAGTCGCATCTCCTGCTGGTCTACACGGCGATCCCCGGCAGCGAGAGCTACGAGAAACTGCGGCTGCTGTCCGTCATAGGGCCACAGGCGCTCACCGCGGGCGGGGCGGCCGGACGCTGATCGCCGGGCCGGCGCGCTCGGCGTTTCGGTGTTCGGCGTGTCGGGCGCGGAGCGATCGCACCGGGCGCGGCCGCCGGTCCACGCTCATCGCACCCACGCCTTGCGAAAGCTGTGACGTGCGCGGTGCAGCCGTGACTTCACCGTGCCTCGGGAAATGTTCAGGATCCGGCTCGCGGACCGCTCGTCGAGATCCTCGAGTGCGCGCAGCGCCAGGACCGCACGGTGTTCGGTCGGCATCCGGCGCAGTACGTCGTGCACCTCCACGGCCAGTTCGGGGCCGAGCGAGGAAGGGACGTCGTCGAACTCGCCGACCGGCGTCTCCCGCTCCGCGCGCCGCGCCACGCGCACGGCCTCGCGCACGGTGACCGTGCGCACCCACGCGTACAGGGCGCGGGGGTCCTTCAGACCGGGCAGCCCCTGGAAGACCGCGATGAGCGACTCCTGGACCGCGTCGGGAGTGTCGGTCGGCGCGATCGGGCGGCACAGGCGGCTGACGTAGGGCGTCAGCAGGTCCAGGAGATCGTTGAGGGCGAGCACGTCACCGGACTGGGCCGCCCGCACCAGGGGAACGGCCTCGTCCCACGGATCCTTCACCGACGTCTGCCCTGCACCCGGCCCGGGCCGCAGAACGTCTCTGTCAGCTCTGTTCATACGCCGCTCTCCTCTCTCGCAGGTCGACGCTCCGCATGGGTCCGGGCTGCGGTGGCGTCGGAGTGTCACAGAGACAGAGGCGATGTCGCGGGCATGTACTCCCTCGATCGTGCGTCTTTCCTGATGCGTTCGTGCGGGGCTGCGCGAACCGGCGAGCGACGGCTCGGAGGGGTGGAGTGCTGCCGCCCGGCGCGGCGGGCACACGTTCGACTCTCCTGGTCCGGTGTTAAAGTCGCGCCAGTCGTGCCGAAGCTCAATTCGCCATCGGCGGGGGTCGGTTGTCCGTGTCTCGAGGTTCTCCTCACGAAATGAGCGGGACCGGTCCCGATCCCTTTCTGTCCGTGCTCCGCCCGGAGCGGGAGGAGTGGTGACGGCGAGCGGTCGAGCGGCAGCGGACGACGGGGACACGGAAGCTCTGGCCCGCCTGGTCGAGCGGGCGCAGCGCGGCGACGCCCTCGCCATGGACGAACTCCTCGGCGTCCTCGCGCCGTACGTCGGCCGGATCTGCGCGCCTGTGGCGCTGCAGGACGGCGCGGACGCCGCGCAGGAGACGCTCATCGCCGTCTTCCGCAACCTAGGGCAGCTGAAGAGGCCTGCGGCGCTGCTCGGGTGGGTGCGTTCGATCGCGGTGCGTGAAGCGGTGAAGATCGCCAAGCAGCGTCAGCGACGCAGCTCCGTGCCCACGGAGTGGGAGGACATGCCCGGCACGCAGGACCTTCAGCTCGCCCCGGACATCAACGACGCCATGCAGCGGCTCGCGCCCGAGCATCGCGCCGTGCTGACGCTGCGTCACATCGAGGGTCTGAGCGAACAGGAGGTCGCCGGGCTGCTCGCCGTCCCCGTGGGAACGGTCAGATCCCGGCTCTTCCGTGCACGACGCGCGTTCCGCGCCTTCTGGGACTGACGGTCAATCCGTGGCGTCCGGGGCCGACCGGAGCTCCACGCGCTCCTGCAACCGGTCGAGGAGCCGCTCCTGGCGCTGCACCGACCCGGCGCGCCGCATCCGGCCGAGGGCTGCGCCGCCGGGAAGACGCACGGCGGCGAAGAAGGCGAAGCGGCTCCCGTCCCCCTCGGGCATCGCGGCCATGCCGCTGGTCAGGACTCTGCTCTGCATCAGACACCAGCCGGGGCGCAGCACCACGTCGAAGTGCTCACGGTGTCCCAGAACGCCCACCGCTCGCCCCGACAGCCGGTCCCCGTCGGACGAGATGACGGTGAAGGAACGCAATCCCGGGATGATCTGCGGGAGTTCGTGCTCGAGGTCGGAGGCGACCGACCACAGGAGCTCGAATCCCGCGCCGAAGTGCCTCTCGGCGAAGCCCGGCTGCTTCGTGGCGGACGCGATGATCTTCAGTCGCCGCACGGGATCGAGATCGACCGTCGGCCAGCTGCTGTGCGCGGCGTCCGTCATGGCTCGCCCCCTCTTTGTGATGTGCGCAGAGACTCGCATCATTGCCCTGCGCGGGCAAGCGCGCGGATTCCGGCACCCGGATGCGGAACCTTTGCGGCACCGGGCTCCTCCTGACAGGCCGACAGACGCGTCGAGCCCCGGGAGTCCCCATGGAGAACCATCAGCGCCCCATGCCTGAACTGAACGGCGTACGGCACCGGTACGCCCACGTACGAGGGGTGCGGCTGCACCTCGCGGAGGCGGGAGAGGGAGCGCCGGTGATCCTGCTGCACGGGTTCCCCCAGCACTGGTACGGCTGGCGACGCCTCGTGCCCCTGCTGTCCGGCGAGTACCGGCTGATCTGCGTGGACCAGCGCGGCTTCGGCTGGTCCGACGCACCGGCCAGGGGCTACGACACGGACAACAGGGTGGCGGACGTCATCGCGCTCATGGACGAACTCGGGCTCGAGCAGGCTCGGTTGATCGGACACGACTGGGGTGCCTGGACAGGGTTCCACGTGTGCCTGCGGTCCCCCGAGCGGATCACGCACTTCCTGGCCCTGAACATGCTGCACCCCTGGCCGTCGCACCGCCGGCTGCTGCCGCAGTCCTGGCGCTTCTGGTACACCGCCCTGCTCGAACAGCCGCTGCTCGGCCGCTGGATACTGCGCAGCCGACCGGGCTTCACCCGCCGTCTGATGCGCAAGGGCCTGGCCGAGAAGGCGTGGGCACCGTCCGCGACGGAGGAGTTCGTGCGCTCCAGCCAGGAGCCCGCCCGGGCGCGGGCCGGGGAGGCGCTGCATCGCGCCTTCGCCCTGCGCGACATCGCGAGGCTGGTCCTGGGCCGCTACAGGAACCTGCGCCTGAGCACGCCGACCGTCATCCTCGCGGGAGCACAGGACTTCATGCTGCCGCCCGGCGTGCTCACCGGCGCCGGCTCCCACGCCGACGACCTGAGGGTCCAGGTCGTCGGCGGCTCCGGGCACTACCTGCACGAGGAACGCCCCGATCTGGTCGCCGAGACGGCCCGCGGGCTCTTCTCCCGCAGCCGCCTCCCCCGCCCCGAAGACCTGCGTGAAGTCCGGGGATCTGCCGGAGCGGGGCGGGACACGCCTACTGCCCCGGGGAGGCCGGGACGCTGATCGCGGCGCCGGTCACGCGGACCCTGGGGTCCTCCGCGGACAGGTCCACCTCCAGCAGCGAGGGCCGGCCCATGTCCTGTCCCTGGTGCAGGGTCAGGCGTGCCGACGGCGGGACCAGGGCGAGCTCGCGCGCGTAGGCACCGAACGCGGCGGCCGCGGCGCCGGTCGCGGCGTCCTCCACGACGCCGCCGACCGGGAACGGGTCGCGGACGTGGAAGACGGAGTCCGAGGCCCGCCACACCAGTTGAACCGTCGTCAGGTCGAGCCGCCGCATCAGACGCAGCAGCCCGTCGAAGTCGTAGTCCAGGGCCGCCAGTCGCTCGCGGGTGGCGGCCGCCAGGACCAGGTGGCGTACTCCGGCGAAGGCGATGCGCGGCGGCAGGGCCTCGTCCAGCTCGCCCGGCTCCCAGCCCAGTGCCGCCAGCGCCTCCGCCACGTCGGCCGCCTCCACGTCGTGGACGCGCGGGGCCACGCTCGTGAGGGTGGCCTTGAGCGGGGCTTGTTCGCCCACGACGCTGACCGGCACCTCTCCGACGGCGGTGTGGAAGGTGTAGTCGCCGGT
>NZ_WWIA01001107.1 GCF_009870065.1 Streptomyces sp. SID5785
CAGCGGCTTCGCCGCGGGGCGCGACCAGCCCCCACCAGCCGGTGGTGGAGGCCGGGGCTCAGAAGAAGGTACGGATGTACCCCGTCACCGTTCCGTCCACCTCGGCGACCGGGATGACCTGCCACTTGTCGAACGACGTGCAGGGGTGCGACAGGCCCATGCCGATCCAGTCGCCCACCTCCAGGCCGGCCCCGCCCTCCGTACGGACCCACCCGTGCTGGTCCGAGAGCCCCGTCACCGAGACCCCGGTGGCGTCGCGCAGCTCCCCCGTGCGTCCGTCCCGTACGACCTGCGCCTCGGGGAGGTCGAGGTCGTACGCCGCGTCGCGCTTGCCCGCGTTGGTGAAGGCCTGCTCCGGCGTCGGCCGGGACACGACCTGCGCCCACAGCCGGAAGGCAGGTTCGAGGGCGCCCTCCTCGGGGACCCGGTTGAACGGCGTCAGGTGCCGGTAGTGCCCGTCGTCGTGCGACACGTACGCGCCGGAGCGCAGCAACTTCAGGACGGGCGCGCTCAGTTCGGGAATCTCCGCGAAGACGTCCGCGACCGCGTCGAACCAGGCGGAGCCGCCCGCGCTGATCACGATCTCGTCCAGTGCGGCGAACCGTCCCGCCGCGTCGAAGTCGGCGGCCAGCGCGACGAGCCGGCGCAGCCACGCCCGCACCCGCTCGCCGTCGGCGTCCGGCACCTCGCCCTCGTACCCGGCGACGCCGACGAGCCGCAGCGTGGACGTGGCGGCGACCGCGTCGGCGACCCGCGCGCACTCGGCCTCGGTGCGGATGCCGGTGCGGGCGCCGTCGCCGGCCCCGAGCTCCACGACGACGTCCACCGGACGGGTCGCACCCGCGCCGCTCAGGGCGGCGTCCATCAGCTCGACGCCGCGCACGGAGTCGACGTAGCAGGCGAAGCGGAAGGCGGCGTCGCGGTCCATCTCGGCGGCGAGCCAGCGCAGCGCCGCCGCGTCGACGATCTCGTTGGCCACGAAGATCCGCTCGATGCCGAACTGCCGTGCCACGCGCACCTGGTGGGGTACGGCCAGCGTGATGCCCCAGGCGCCGCGGTCGATCTGCTGCTGGAAGAGCTGGGGGGCCATCGACGTCTTGCCGTGCGGGGCGAACGCGAGCCCGTGCCGCTCCGTGTACGTCTCCATGAGGGCGAGGTTGTGCTCGAGGCGGTCGGCGGAGAGCGCGAGGACGGGCGTGGTGAAGCCGTCCGTGAAGAGGTTCAGCCGGCGGTCCGCCAGCTCGCCGAAGGTCAGGCCCTCGGCCTGGGGCGGCAGGCCCTTGAAGCGGAAGTCCACCCGCTCGCTCGCGAGATCCTCCGGGCGGACCGGGCGCTCGACGGCATTGTCGGCGGTCATGGAGCCTCCTCCAGGCTTGCCTGTTGCATGATGTGCAACGGTCATTGCGTATGTCGCTCACTGCTGTCTAACATCCGAGCCAACGCCGGGTCAACGGAGCCGTTGGCCCCCGGCCCCCAGCCGTCCCCGCCGCGAGGAGATCCCGCACCGTGACCGCCACCGGACCCGTACCCGCCGCTGAGGCCGCCCCGGCCGCCGAAGCCGCTGAGGTCGTCGCGCTCGGCGAGTCCATGGTCACGTTCCGGCCCTCCGTTCCCGGGCGGCTCGCCGACGTTCCCTCCTTCGACCGCGGCATCGGCGGAGCCGAGTCCAACGTCGTGTGCACGCTCGCCGCCGCCGGCCACCGCACCCGCTGGGTCAGCCGCGTCGGCGCGGACGGCTTCGGCGACCACCTGATCGAGGCCGTCGGCGCGTACGGCGTCGACACCGGCGCCGTGCGCCGCGACCCCGCCCGTCCCACCGGCATCTACTTCCGCACGGCCGGCGACCGCGCCACCGACGCGCACGAGGTCGCCTACTACCGGGCCGGCTCCGCCGCCTCCGCGATGTCCGCCGCCAACACGGACCTCGATGCCCTGCGCTCCGGCCGCGTCCTGCACCTGTCCGGCATCACCGCCGCGCTCTCCGCCGACTGCCTCGGCCTGCTGCGCGCGCTCACCGCACCCGGCGCCGGGCGCCCGCTCGTCTCGTTCGACGTCAACCACCGGCCGGGCCTGTGGACCCGCCCCGACGACGCCCGCGTCCTGCTCGACCTGGCCCGCGGCGCCGACCTCGTCTTCGTCGGCGAGGACGAGGCCGAGGACGCCTTCGGCATCACCGGCGGGCCCGACGCGATCCGCGCCGCGCTGCCCGGACCCGGACTCCTCGTCGTCAAGCGCGGGGCCGACGGCGCCGTCGCCTACGAGGGCGCCACCCGCACCGAGGAGGCCGCCCCGCGCGTCGACGTCACCGCCGCCGTCGGCGCGGGCGACGCCTTCGCCGCCGGCTTCCTCTCC
>NZ_WWIA01001108.1 GCF_009870065.1 Streptomyces sp. SID5785
GATCAGGTACAGGTCGACGTGGTCGAGGCCCAGGCGGGCGCGGGACTCCTCGAAGGAGGCGAGGGTCGACTCGTAACCGTGGTGGCGGCCCGGGAGCTTCGTCGTGACGACGATCTCGTCCCGCGGGACTCCGCTGCGGGCGATGCCCCGGCCCGTGCCCGTCTCGTTGCGGTAGTTGGTCGCGGTGTCGATGAGCCGATAGCCCTGCTCCAGGGCTCCGGCCACGGCCTTCTCGGCCTCCGCGTCGTCCATCGGATAGGTCCCCAGCCCCACGGCGGGCAGGGTCGTACGGTCGTTGAGCGTGTGAACCGGAACGGCTGTCACGGTCGCCTCTTCCTCCGCTGCGGTACGGACCGCCCAGCATAGGCACGCGTCGGGGGCGCTCCGGGTGGGCGCTCAGGCCGCGGCGCGCTCGGCGCGCGCGTCGGACCCGCGCCGGTAGTCGGCCGGGGTGACGCCGAGAGTGCGCTTGAAGGCGACGCTCAGCGCGCTCTCGGAGCCGTAGCCGACGCCGCGGGCGATCACGGCGAGGGTGGCGTCGCTCGCGCGCAGCCGGCGGGCGGCCAGCTCGATGCGCCAGCGAGTCAGGTACTCCAACGGACCCTGCCCCACACCGGACTTGAAGCGGGCCGCGAGGGTGGAGCGGGAGACCGCGCAGGTGCGGGCGAGGTCGGCGACGGTCCAGGCACGCGCCGGGTCGGCGTGCAGCGCGCTCAGGGCGGTGGCGACGAGCGGATCGGCGAGACCGGCCAGCCACCCCGTGGTGGTGTGCGGCGCGCGGGCCGCCTCCAGGCGCAGGACGTGGACGAGCATGACCACCGCGAGGTGTTCCGCGACGAGCGTGGAGGCCATCGGCCGGTGCGTGAGCTCGTTCTCGATGGCGGTCAGAGCCCAGCGCACCGTCTGCGCGTGTGCCGTGCCGGCCGGGACGTGGACCACCGGGGGCAGCCGGTCGAGCAGCAGTTCCTGGGCGCGGGCCCCGAAGGAGAACCGGCCGCCGACCAGGCGTGTGCCGTCGCCGTCGCCCGCGCGGGCGACGCCGTCGCGGGCCGCGGCGAAGAGCGGTCCCGCGGGCGCGGCAAGGGCCTCCGGGTCGCTGCGCAGGGTGAACGGGTGCGGCCCGGTGAGCAGGTAGCAGTCGCCCTCGGCCAGGCGCAGCGGGGTGTCGAGCCCGTCGGCCTCGAGCAGGCACGTGCCGCGCCGCACCGCGTTGAACTTGACGCCCTCGGGCGGCTCGAACCGCACGGCCCAGCGCCCGCCGGCCAGCAGTCCGGCGGAGAGGTGGGCGCGCACGTCCAGCAGGGTGAGCACGTCTTCGAGGGGGTCCACGTCTCCTCCGGCGGCTTCGTCGTTCTCCACTCCCCCGGGCGCCGATTCTGGACGCTCGCTGAAGTGATCCGGACCTTCGAGCATAGTGCGTCCAGACGGCGCGCCCTAGCGTGGACGTATGACAGACAAGCTCCTGACCACACCGTTCACCGACCGCGCGACCGCCGGCGAGGTGCTCGCGGGCGTCGACCTCTCCGGCCGCCGGGCCGTCGTCACGGGCGGTGCCTCGGGTATCGGCGCCGAGACCGTGCGGGCGCTGGCAGGCGCCGGGGCCGAGGTCACGATCGCGGCGCGGCGCCCGGACGCGGCCGCGCCGCTGGTCCGTGACCTGGCGGCCCTGCCCGGCGCCGGACCGGTGCGCGCGGCCCCTCTCGACCTGTCCGAACCAGCCTCGGTGGACCGCTTCGTCCGGGACTGGGACGGGCCGCTGGACATGCTCGTGGCGAACGCCGGGATCATGGCGCTCCCCGAGCGGGTGCTCGCGCCGTCCGGCTGGGAGATGCAGCTCGCCACCAACCACCTGGGGCACTTCGCCCTCGTCACCGGCCTGCACACCGCCCTGCGCGCGTCCGGCTCCGCCCGCGTGACGGTCGTCAGCTCCGGGGCCCACCGCGACACACCGTTCGATTTCGCCGACCCGCACTTCACGCGGCGCCCGTACGACCCGTGGACCGCGTACGGCCGGTCCAAGACCGCCGGGGTGCTGCTCGCGGTGGGGGTCGGCCGCCGGATGGGGGACGGGATCACCGCCAACGCCCTCAATCCGGGCTACATCCTCACGCGGCTCCAGCGGCACCTGGACGACGACACGATGCGCGCGTTCGGGGTCATGGACGCGGACGGGAACCTGACGCCCCTGCCGTTCTACAAGAGCCCGGCGCAGGGCGCCGCCACGTCCGTCCTGCTGGCGGCCTCACCCCTGCTCGACGGCGTCACGGGGCGCTACTTCGAGGACAACCAGGAGGCCCGCACGGTGCGGGGCGACGAGGACCGGCCGGGCGGCGTGGCCGGCCACGCCCTCGACCCGGTGGCCGCCGACCGTCTCTGGGAGGTCGCCGAGGCGGCCCTGCGCGGCTGATCACGCGTCGAGGGCGGCCTGCGCGACGGCGTACGTGTCCTCGTACAGGTGATAGCGGGTGATGCGGCCGTCCCGGACCGTGGTGTGCAGGGCGAACGCGGTGTCGATCTCCCGCCCCGTCCTCCTGACCTCGGAGCGCATCCGCCCGAAGAGCACCACGTCGTCGCCCGCGGCCACGACCTGGCGCAGCTCCATCTCCTTGGCCTCCACGTGCCGGCCGAGCAGCTCGAAGAAGGTGCGCATGCCGTCGGCCGAGTCCACCTCGGGAACCCACGGGATGCCGGGCGGGTGCGGGATCGAGAACGACAGCGCGTCCGCGAAGAGGGCCGCCGCCTCGGCGGTCCTCCCCTCGGCGAGAAGCGGGAACAAGCGGCGCACGGTCTCTTCGGGCGTCTCTTCGGGCGTCTGCGCTGTCATGCCCGGTGACGCTACTCGCCTCGCCCCGTGCTCGCAGGCTGGGCGGGCACACGCCGCAACTCCTCCCGCCGCACCCCCTCTTGGGCCCGCGCCCGCTCGCGGCGCGGCTCCCCGCCCGTGCGCATGACGCACCCGTGCGCCACCACGCCCGCATTACGGCGGTGTGAAACCCGCCGGATCCGCCTTGACCTGGGCTCACGCGGTCGGTCAGGCTCCTGGACATGACCGCGACGCTCGTGCTCGTTCCGCGGCTCCACGTCGACCTGGGGCGCTGCGCCTCGGCGGCGTGTCCCTGTCCCGCCGGGTGACCACTCCCCGACCTCCGGCCGCCCGGGCGCTCGCCGCCCGTGTGCCCGCGCCGCACGCCGTGCCACGTCCGCACGCCGTGCTCCCTCCGCCCCGAGCAGCACCACCGATCGCCGTCGGCACTCGCCGCCGCGCGGCCCGTCGAAGGGTTCCCCCATGACTTCCGCACCGCCCGCCGCGAGCCCGGCCGGCCCCGCTCCGGCCACCGGCGTCACCGTCGAGAAGATCGGCGGCCGCATCGGCGCGCTCGTCTCCGGAGTCCGCCTCGGCGGCGACCTCGACCGGACCACCGCGGACGCGCTGCGCGCCGCGATCCTGCGGCACAAGGTCGTCTTCCTGCGCGACCAGCACCACCTCGATCCGGCCGGCCACGAGGCGTTCGCCCGGCTGCTCGGCACCCCGGTCGCCCACCCCACCGTGCCGTCCGTCGACGGCCGGTACGCCCTGGGCATCGACAACGACCACGGCGGCCGCGCCAACCAGTGGCACACGGACGTCACGTTCGTGCCCGCCTATCCCGCCTTCTCCATCCTGCGCGCCGAGGTCGTCCCGCCCTACGGCGGCAACACCCTGTGGTCCAACACGGCCGCCGCCTACGCGGGCCTGCCCGAGCCGCTGCGCGTGCTCGCCGACAGTCTGCACGGCGTGCACACCAACGACTACGACTACGCGGCCACCCGCCCCGGCGCCTCGCCCGCCGAGTTCGCGCAGCACCGCGAGGTGTTCACGGCCGTCACGTTCCGCACCGAGCACCCCGTCGTGCGCGTCCACCCCGAGACCGGCGAACGCGCCCTGGTGCTGGGCACGTTCCTGCAGAAGCTCAGCGGGCTCGGGGCGCGGGACTCCCGCGCCCTGATCGACGTCCTGCAGTCGCAC
>NZ_WWIA01000114.1 GCF_009870065.1 Streptomyces sp. SID5785
CTCCGGCTCCGGCTCCGGCTCCGGCTCCGGCGGGAGATGCGCACGGGGGCGCGGGCCGGGTGTCGTTCACCCGCCGTGTCACGGGACGTCGGCATGGCGTCGCTCCGGGCGGGGGCCGCGCCGGGTATGCAGGACCCATGCCGCTGGCCCGACGTACGCTCCTGACCGCGCTCGCCGGATCGGCCGCGGTGTCCTGCACCGCGGGGACCGACCGCGCCGACGCCGTGCCCTTCGCCCCGCAGTCCGCGGGCGCCGCCGCCCGTGCCGCGCGCCGGCTGCTCGGCCCGGCCGCGGACCAGCTCGACTTCGGCCCGCCGGGCGGCGCCCGCGACCGGTACCGGGTGGCCGCCGAGGGCGGCCGGATCCGGGTGACCGGCTCGTCCCCCGCCGTCCAGCTCGCGGGCCTGCGCCGGTACTTGAAGGACGTCACGCACGCGAACGTCTCCTGGGCGGGCGAGCAGCTGGACCTGCCGGGACGGCTGCCGCTGCCGCGGCAGCCGCTGACCGGCCGCTCCGCGGTCCCGCACCGGTTCGTGCTCAACGACACGAACGACGGCTACACCGGCCCGTACCACGGGTGGGACTACTGGGAGCGCGAGCTGGACGTGCTGGCGCTGCACGGGTTCAACGAGGTGTTCGTGCAGGCCGGTGCGGACGCCCTGTACCACCGGGTGTTCAGCCGGTTCGGGTACGGCGACGCGGAACTGCGGGCCTGGATCCCCGCCCCGGCTCACCAGCCGTGGTGGCTGCTGCAGAACCTGGCGGGCCCGGCGGGCGGGCCGGTGTCGGCGTCGCTGCTCGCGGCGCGGGCCCGCCTCGGTCGGCAGATCGCCGACCGGGTCAGGGAGCTCGGCATGGAGCCGGTGTTCCCGGGCTACTTCGGGACAGTGCCGCCCGGGTTCGCGGACCTCAACGCGGGCGCGCACGTCGTGCCGCAGGGCGACTGGTACGGGTACCGGCGGCCGGACTGGCTCGATCCGCGCGGGGAGCACTTCGCGGCGGTCGCGGCGGCGTTCTACCGCGACCAGGAGGAGATGTTCGGCCCCGCGCGGCTGTTCAAGATGGACCTGCTGCACGAGGGCGGCAGCGCGGGCGACGTACCGGTGGACGACGCGGCGCGCGGGGTCGAGCGGGCGCTGCGCACGGCGCGCGGCGATGCGACGTGGGTGATCCTCGGCTGGCGGCACAATCCGCCGCGGGCGATCGTCGACGCGGTCGACAAGGAGCACATGCTCGTCGTGGACGGGCTGTCCGACCGGTTCACGAGTGTGACCGACCGGGACGCGGACTGGGGCGGCACGCCGTACGCGTTCGGCTCGATCTGGAACTTCGGCGGGCACACGGCGCTCGGGGCCAACACCCGTGACTGGGCCGAGCTGTTCCCGCGCTGGCTGGCCCGGCCGGGCGGTGCGCTGCGCGGCACGGCGCTGCTGCCGGAGGCCGCGGACAACAACCCGGCGGCGTTCGAGCTCTTCTCCGAACTGGCCTGGACCGAGGGGACGTTGGACCTGCCGCGCTGGTTCGAGGCGTACTCCGTGGCCCGGTACGGGCAGAGGGACGCGCAGGCCGTCGCCGCGTGGGACGTGCTGCGCCGCACCGCGTACGGGACGACGCGCGCGGACGACTGGGCCGAGGGCGCGGACGGACTGTTCGGGGCGCGGCCCTCGCTCACCGCGGTCTCGGCGGCGACGTGGTCACCGAAGCGGCTGCGGTACGACGCGGGCGAGTTCGAGAAGGCGCTCGGCCATCTGCTCGCCGTGGACCCGCGGCTGCGCGCGTCGTCCGCGTACCGCACCGATCTCCTCGACGTGGCGCGGCAGGCACTGTCGAACCGGAGCCGGGCGCTGCTGCCGCGGATCAGGGCCGCCTTCGAGGCGAAGGACGCGGCGGCGCTCGACCGGCTGTGCGCGGACTGGCTCGGCCTCATGACGCTCCTCGACCGGCTGCTCGCCACCGACGCGCGGCACCTGCTGGGCCGTTGGGTCGCCGAGGCCCGGGCCTGGGGGTCCGACGCGAGCGAGCGGGCGCGGCTCGCGCAGGACGCGCTGTCGCTCGTCACCGTGTGGGGGACGCGCAAGGGGGCGGCGGCGGGCCTGCACGACTACGCGAACCGCGAGTGGGCGGGACTGGTCGGCGGCCTCTACCACGACCGCTGGTCGGCGTTCTTCGCCGAGCTGCGGTCCGCGCTCGGCGCCGGGCGGGCGCCCTCGCCGCAGGACTGGTTCGCGTTCGACTCGGCGTGGATCCGTGATCCGGGTCCGCTCGCCACCCGGCCGGCCGGGGACACGTACGACATCGCCGTTCAGGTGCACGAACGGCTGCGGCAGGGCTGACCGTCGACGGCGACGGACGCCGACACCCGCACCCCGGACCGTTCTTGACGGGTATACGTCACGCCGAATCTCTGGTAGGAAACCTTCCTAACAGTCGACGGAACGTTGGACTCCCCCAAGGAGGAACCGTGCCTGCCCCCCACATACGCACCTCCCGTCGCACGCTGCTCACCCTCATCGGCGCCACCGTCGTGGGCGCGCCGCTCCTGTCCACCCAGTTCGCCGGGGCCGCCGGAGCGCCGGCCCGGGCGGGCGGACTCGACGACCCGGCGAAGAAGGAGATCGCCATGCAGCTCGTGTCGAGCGCCGAGAACTCCTCGCTCGACTGGAAGGCCCAGTACCGGTACATCGAGGACATCGGCGACGGCCGCGGCTACACCGCGGGCATCATCGGCTTCTGCTCCGGCACCGGCGACATGCTCGACCTCGTCGAGCTCTACACCGACCGCGCCCCGGACAACGTCCTCGCCCCGTACCTGCCGGCCCTGCGCCGGGTCGACGGCAGCGACTCGCACGAGGGCCTGGACCCGGGCTTCCCCGACGCCTGGGCCGAGGCCGCCGGGGACCAGGCCTTCCAGGAGGCCCAGAACGACGAGCGCGACCGGGTGTACTTCGATCCGGCCGTCGCCCAGGGCAAGGCCGACGGGGTCGGCACGCTCGGCCAGTTCACGTACTACGACGCCATCGTGATGCACGGCGACGGCTCCGACCCGACGAGCTTCCGCAGCATCCGCGAACGGGCGCTCGGCGCGTCACGTCCGCCGTCCCAGGGCGGCGACGAGACCGACTGGCTGAACGCGTTCCTGGACGCACGGGTGTGGGCCATGAAGCAGGAGGAGGCCCACAGCGACACCAGCCGGGTGGACACCGCCCAGCGGGTGTTCCTGCGCGACGGGAACCTCGGGCTCGAACCCCCGCTGGACTGGCAGGTCTACGGGGACTCGTACCACATCGGCTGAGTGGTGCGCGGCCCTCGCC
>NZ_WWIA01001109.1 GCF_009870065.1 Streptomyces sp. SID5785
TTCCATTGACCCTCCGTGGAGAAGCGGACTATGTTGCCAATCGATCCGCACAGCGGAACGCCATTCTACTCTACGGAACGGGTTGGCGTCCCTGGGTCACGGCACGGCCCTGGGCGTCCGTGGCCGTACGACCGGACGCTCCACGCGTCCACTCTCACGCTCGGGAAAGGCGGCCGTCCATGGCTGGACACGGAAGTTCCTCGGCGCACCCGCAACGATTCGATCTCGTCGTGACGGGCGGGCTCCTCGCCGATCCGCTGCGTGACCGGCCCGCCCCGGGCGACCTCGCCGTGCGCGACGGACGGATCGCCGCCGTCGGCGCCCCCGGCACCCTGAGCGGCGAGGAGACGCTCGACGCGTCCGGCCTCCTCGTCGCCCCCGGCCTGATCGACCTGCACACCCACGTCTACGCGCCGGGCACCGACCTCGGCGTTCCGGCCGACGCGGTGGGCGTGCGCCAGGGCGTCACCACGGTCGTCGACGCGGGCAGCTGCGGCAGCGACCACTGGGACGACTTCGTGGAGAACGTTGTCCGGCCGGCCGGCACCCGTGTCCTGAGCTGGCTCAACATCTCCCGGCACGGCCTGGTGCACGGCCGCCGCGAACTCGCGGGCGGCCCCGACGACATCGACGAGGCCGCCACCGAGAAGCTGCTGCGCGAGCACGCCGACCGGGTCCGCGGCCTCAAGATCCGGATGAGCGCCTCGGTGCTCGGCGACTCCGGGCTCGCCCCGCTGCGCGCCGCCAAGCGCGTCGCCGCCCGCGTCGGCCGGCCCGTCATGGTCCACGTCGGCAACGAACCGCCGCACCTCGGCGACGTGCTGGACCTGCTCGGCGCCGGGGACGTCGTCACCCACGCGTTCCACGGCAAGCCCGGCGGACTGTTCGGCAGCGAGCGGCAGGCGCGCGCCGCCGTGGACCGCGGCGTCCGGCTCGACGTCGGACACGGCAGCGCCAGCCTCAGTTTCGCCACCGCCGAACGCGCGCTCGCGGCAGGCTTCACGCCGCACACCATCAGCACCGACCTGCACCACCGCAATCTCGACGGCCCGGTCCACTCGCTCGTCGACACCCTCACCAAGCTCGTCGCACTCGGGCTGACCCCGCACGAGGCCGTCCGCTGCGCCACAGCGCACGCCGCCGCGGTGGTCGGGCTCGAGGCGGAACTGGGCACCCTGCGGCCGGGCGCCGTGGCCGACCTGACCCTGCTGCGGCTGACCGACGGCCCGGTGCGGCTGACCGACGCCGACGGCGACACCCGCACCGGCACCACCCGGATCACCGCGGCAGGCGTCGTGCGCGCCGGGCGACCGACGCCCCTCGGTGCCCCGCGCTGACCCCTTCCGTTCCGGCCGTCCCCGCACCCCGCGGTGCCGGCCGACCACCGAACACCGACCACCGAACACCGAACGCCGACAGGCCGAACCACCGACCGAACCACCGAGAGGCCCGTGCATGACCACCCCCCTGATCGAGCGACTGGCGACGGCCGTACGGGACACGGCCCGCCCCGTCACCGACGCCGACCGCGCGGACCTCGCGGCGTTCCTGCCGCTCTCCCAGGTCTACGCGGAGACGTGCGGCATCGGATTCGACGACGTCCGCTCGCTCGCGCTCGCCGTGCACGCCCTCGCCTTCGTGCGCCGGGTCCGTGAGGGCGAGCACCTCGACGCGCTCGACGCCCAGCTCGGCGACGAGATCGCCCCCGGGCGGCTCGCGGCCGTGCGCACCCTCGTCGACACGTACTGCGCACCCCGCGGCTTCGCCGCACGTGACACCGAAGTCCTGCTGCTCGCCCTGCACTTCGAGGCGGCGGCACAGCTCCAGCACCAGCACACCC
>NZ_WWIA01001110.1 GCF_009870065.1 Streptomyces sp. SID5785
GTCGGCGCCGCGCGGGGAACACGCCCTAGGCGTCGGGCAGCGGTGAGCGCTGCGCGCCGCGGGCCTCCGTCGCGGCGAGGCCGACCACGGCGGCCAGCATCACCGCGGTGCCCGCGACCGTCGCCCCGGTCAGCCGCTCACCGAGCAGGGTCACGGCGATGAGGGCGGCGCCGACCGGTTCGAGCAGCATGATCACGGAGACGGTCGCGGAGCGCACGACGGCCGCGCCCGCGAAGTAGAGCCCGTAGGCGAGGGCCGTCGGCACGGACGCGATGTACGCGAGCAGCACGAGCACCTCCCCGATGTGCCCGGCGTGCGGGACCAGGCCCTCGGCCACGCCGAACGGCAGCAGCGCGAGCGAGGCGACGGCGAACGTGCCCGCCGTCGTGCCGAGTCGGTCGCCCACCCGGCCCGCCCGGCCGAACCAGCGGGTGAGCAGGGTCATCACGGCGTACCCGGAGGCCGAGGCGAGCGCCCACAGGACCCCCGCGGGCCGTACGGTGGCGCCGCCCGAGCCGAGCACGAGGACGGCGAGCCCGCCGAGCGCGCCGACGACCGCGACGACACCGCCCCGGCCGAGCCGCTCCCCCATCGTGAGGCGGGCGCCGAGCGCGATGAGCACCGGGCCCGCGCCGAGCGTGACGACGGTGGCGACGGCGAGGCCGGTCGCGGCGACCGCGGCGAAGTACGCGGTCTGGAAGAGGGCGAGGGACACCCCGAGCACGAGGACACGGACCGCCGTGCGCCATCGCGGCTCCCGGACGGCGGTGGCGGCCGGTGCGGGCGAGCGCCGCAGCGCCCGGACCGCGAGGAGCAGGACGAGACCGCCGGCGCAGCGCCAGAACGACAGGGCGGCGGGCCCGAGCCCGCCGGCCCGGAACACGAGCTCGGCGGCGGCGCCCGCGGTGCCCCAGGCGAGACCCGCGACGACGAGGCAGACCAGACCTCGCGGTACGGACAGCGCGGGGGCGGTGAGGGTGGTGGACAGGGAGGATTCCAGCGAACGGGCGGACTGGCCCGACACAGCATGCGACACGTGGCACTCCACGGAGAACGGCACCCCTAGAGCGGGGGGCCAGGGACACGGACCGTCGTCTGCGGACGGGCAGCCGTGACCCGCTCGGGAACACCCGAGCGCGGGGTCCGGTCGTCCGGATCCCTCGTGCAGTGCCGCTCACCGCCCGCAGCGGGCCCTCGGCGGGCGGACCGGAGTCGACGCCCGCGGGGCCCTAAGCGGCCGGGGGCGGAAGGACGAGTGCGTGTGCGTGCATGATCGCCACTTTAGACGGCGCCGCCCGACCGGGACAACGCGGTTTCCGGCTCGACGACCTGCGGCGCGTCCGGCGCCTGCGGCTTCGAGGACTGCGCGATGAAGGCGCCGGCGAGCACCACGGCACCGCCGAGGAGCTGCGGCGCGGAGAGGTGCTCGCCGAGCATGATCCAGGCGAGCACCGTCGCGATGACGGCCTCCAGACAGGCGACCACGCCGGCCACCTGCGGGGAGAGCCGGCGCACGGAGAGCACGCCGGTGACGTACGCGACGACGGTGGCGAGCAGGACGATCCAGCACAGGAGCAGCCAGGCGGGCACCGTCGCGCCGTTCATCGTGGCGTGTCCCGCGAGGAGCGACCAGTCCATGCCCCAGGGGCGCGCGATGACGGTGAGCACGACGGCACCGATCAGGAGCCCGTACGCGATGACGCCGAGCGGGTCCGGGGCCTGGTCTCCGGCGTCGCTGCCCTGGTCGGACAGGACGAAGTAGCCCACCTGGCAACAGGCGGCGCCGAGCGCGAGCAGCAGCCCGAGGGCGTCGAAGCTGAGCCCCGCCCACACCTCGACGACGCAGGCGAGTCCGCCGACCGCGAGGACGACGCCGAGCGCCGCGGCCCGGGTCACCGGTTTGCGCTGGACGAACCGGACCCAGCCGAGGACGAGCGCGGGGGCGAGGTACTCGACGAGCAGCGCGACGCCGACCGGGATCCGGGAGATCGCCGCGAAGTAGCAGGCCTGGACACCGGCGACGGCGAGCAGGCCGAAGCCGGCGAGCAGGGCGGGGCGCCGGCGCACCAGCGCGCGGTGCCGCCAGGCGACGGGCAGCATGACGAGTGCGGCGCCCGCGACCCGCAGCCACACCACGTGGAGCGGGTCGAGACCCGCCTCGATCAGCGGTTTGGCCGCCACCCCGGAACCGCCGAACGCGAGCGCGGAGACGAGGGCCAGGCCCAGACCGATGCCGCGCACACTCGTTCCCGGACCGCTCTGAGACTCCGTTGACCCGTGCACCGGCACATCATGACAGGGACGGTCAGCACCGTCACCCTCGATGACCCCTGTCTCACTGGACGGACGCCGACGGGCCGCCGGCCGCGGTCAGTTCAGGGCGGTACGCAGGTCTTGGACGTCGATCCCGGCCCGGTCGAGCACCTCGACGGCACGGCAGCGGGGATCCTCGACGAGCGCGGCGAAGACGTCGAGCCCGCGGGCCGGCCCGCCGCCCCGGGCCGCGGCGCGTGCGACGCCCGCGGTCAGGGCCGCGGTCGCGACCTGGGACCAGCCGGGGGCGCCGGACCGGACGACCGGCACGGCACCGGAGTCCTCGACGGAGCCCTGCCAGCGCAGGCCGTAGCCGATGCTCCGCTGAACCAGGTAGCCGAGGAGCCGGGCGAGCTGCCCGCCGTCCGCGCAGGCGGCCCTGACCTCGGGGTCGGACTCCAGGAGCGAGTGCAGCAGGTGCGCGGTGTCGATCTGCCGGTCGCCGTCGCGCACCGCGCGACGGCGGGCTCCGGCGACGGCGGCGGCGAGCTCGTCGCTGAGCGGCGCGTCGACCGGGTCGTCGTCGACGGGGCCGTACGTGGTGTCGGACGGGGAAGAACTGTGCACGTATCCCAGCTCATCAGGCCCGATCGGCCCGAACATCCCCGACGGGAAGCATCTTCGCGTCCGACACAAGGTGGGCACCCCCCGCGCGCCCCTCCTCCTCAGGGATGAGATCAGGCCGGGTGTCCCCGACGGGTGCGCGCCCCCGTGCGGGACCGCAACCATGCTCCCCTCCCGGCTCGTCTGTCCCTCACATGGAGAGCAGGTGCTGGCTCGTGGCCCTGCCCGCGACCGACGGCAGACAGTACGTGTACCGGGTCTACGCCCCCGACGACGCGCTGCCCGCCGACCTGTTCTGGGACGCCTGGCACTGTCACGACGAGGGGCCGCATCCGCGCGCGTACGACCTGTTCGACGCCGCGCGGATCGAACGCGTGGGGTGAGCGGGGCGCGGGCGGGGTGCGGGGCGGATTCGCGGCACGGCCGCAGAATTCCTGACGGTTCATCAGTATTGAATGTTCGAGGCCACGCGGCTACGTTCCGCGACGACGCGACACCACAGCCCGCCGGGCTCTCGAATCGAAGGGGTGGCCGCATGGCCGAAGTCAGCGCGGAAGCACGCATCGAGGCGCCCACGGAGAAGGTCTGGGCGCAGCTCACCGACTTCTCCTCGTACGGGGAGTGGAACGCCACCCACACGAGCTTCCCGAAGGGCGCTCCGGCCTCGCTCGAGGTGGGCGGACAGTTCGAGGAGAACATGAAGCTGATGGGGTTCCCCGCGGAGGTGACCTGGACCGTCGAGGACCTGGAGACCACACGGACGCTCGCGATCAGGGGCAAGGGCCCGATGGGAGTGAACGTCGGCACGCGCTACACGCTGACCCCGGACGGCCAGGCCACGACGGTCCGCATCGACGGGGAGTTCACGGGCGCGGCGGTCTCGCTGATGGCGGGCAAGCTCAAGGACTCGGCGACGGCCGCGCTCCAGGAGTCGCTGCGCAAGCTGAGCGGGCTCGTGGCCTGATCCGCTCACCCCGACGCGAAGAGGCGCCCGCACGGTGTGTGCGGACGCCTCTTCCACGCTCTGCCGTCCTCCTGGGCCCGCACGGGGCTCAGTCCTCGTCGGCGAGGATCAGGTACAGCTTCTTGCGCGCGTCGTTGATGACGGAGAGCGCCTTGTCGCGCTGCTCCTTGCTGCCGGTCTTCCAGACCTGGCCGAACGCCTCCATCAGACCGAAGCCGGCCTGCCGGATCTCGTTCATCGCCTCCCAGTCGACCCCGCGGCCCGCCTCCTCCCAGGGAGCCTCGGGCCCCTCGTCGGCGGCGGTGCGCCCGTCGTCCGTGAGGGAGAAGAGCTTCTTGCCGCCCTCGCTGGCGCTGGCGATCAGGCCCTCGTCCTCGAGCAGCTGCAGGGTCGGGTAGACGGAGCCCGGGCTGGGCTTCCAGGCGCCGCCACTGCGCTCCGCGATCTCCTGGATCATCTCGTACCCGTGCATCGGGCGGTCCTTCAGGAGCGCCAGGATCGAGGCGCGCACGTCGCCGCGCCGGGCCCGGCCGCGCGGCCCGCCGCCGCGGCCTC
>NZ_WWIA01001111.1 GCF_009870065.1 Streptomyces sp. SID5785
GCCGCGCAGACCGCCCGGCTCGTCGGTGCACAGCTCGGCGACCACGTGCCGCTGCGGGTCTGCGACGCGGCCGGGGACTACGTGCCCCATCTGCCCGAGCGCGCCGAACTGCCTGACGAGCACGCCGACTTCTACCTCGGACACCTCGCCGAGGTCGGGCCGCAGGAGGCGCGTGAGGGGGCGCGGCTCGCCCGCGAGGCGCTCGACCGGTTCACCGGACCCGTCACCGGCGGTGGCGCCGACCGGTACGAGCTCGTCGTGACGCACAGCTTCCTCGTCGGCTGGTTCGTCCGGGACGCGCTGGACGCGCCCGTCTGGCGCTGGCTGGGGCTGAACCCGGGCAACGCCGCGCTCACCGTCATCCGCTACGCCCCGGGCCGCGTCCCCGGCGTGCTCGTCCTCAACGACGTCAGCCATCTGCCGGACGAGCTGCGCTGGACCGACTTCCCCGCGGCCCTGCACGTCTGACCGCAGGCCCCAGGCCCCGTCCTCACACTCCCGCCCGCCCTTCGCATAGGCTGCCGACCTACCGGAACCGGCAGCGCCGGACCCGCCGGACCGCCCGACGCGACCGGCGCGGGGGACCGGCGGACCGGACGGATCGGAGCGGTGCGGGCGTGACGGAACTCCACCTCGGCGCGGCGGATCTGACGCTGCGTCCCTGGGCCCCGGCCGACGCCGCCGTGCTGCCCGGCCTCCTCGACGACCCGGACCTGCGCCGCTGGACCTCGCACCGGGCACCGGACACGGCGGCGGCGCGGGAGTGGATCGCGCGGCAGCGCGCGGGCGCGGTCACGGGGGAGCGCACCCCGCTCGCCGTCCTCCTGGACGGGGCCGTCGTCGGCCACCTCGTGCTCAAGCGCCCCGACCCCACCGTCCCGGTCGGCGAGGTCGGCTACTGGATCGGGGCGCGGGCCCGCGGGCGCGGGCTCGCTGCGCGGGCCGTCGGCCTGATCACGGACTGGGCGTTCTCCGCGTCGCGGGGCCCGCGGCTCGACCGGCTGGACCTGATCCACGACGTGGACAACGCGGCGTCCTGCGCCGTCGCCCGCAAGGCGGGCTACGTCCTGGCGGAGATCCTGCCGCCGGCCCCGCGGCACCCCGCGCCGGCGCATCTGCACGTACGGTCCCGGACCGGCACCGCGTCCTGACGGGCGCCCCGGCTCACAGGCGCCGGGACACGTCCTGCGCGGCCTGCCGGACGGCCGGTGCGAACTCGGGCAGTTGGGCCTCGGGGACCAGGAAGGTCAGCGACGAGACGGACACCGCGCCCACGGCCGTGCCGTCGGCGTCGAGCACCGGCGCGGCCAGCGAGCAGATGGAGTCGTCCGCCTCCTCGTAGTCCGTCGCGTACCCGGCGTCGCGGATCGCGGCGAGCTCCGCGTCGAGCGCCACGCGGTCCGTGTGCGTGCGCGGCGTGCGGGCGGGCAGCCCCGTGCGGTCGAGGATGTCGGACGCCTCGGCCGGGGGCAGATGGGCGAGCAGGGCCTTGCCCGCGGCCGTCGCGTGCAGCGGGAGCGGGGTCCCGACGTCGGTGGCGATCCGGTACGCGTGCCCGGGGTCGACCTTGTGCGTGTACGTCGCGTGGTCCCCGCTGAGCACGGCGAGGTGGACGGCCTGGCCGAGTCGCTGCTGGAGGGTGCGCAGGACCGCCTCGATGCCCACGGAGTCGTCCGCGAGGACCTGCGCGGCCAGGGCGTGCAGCTGGACGCCGCTGCCGTAGCGGCCCTCGCCGTCCGCCGCCGCGTACCCCTCCTCGACGAGGGTGGCGAGCACCCGGTGTGCGGTCGCCTTCGGGACACCGGAGTACTCCGCGATGTCGCCGAGCCGGTGCGGCCCGTCCGTCCGGGCCACCGCATGGAGCACACGCAGTGCCT
>NZ_WWIA01001112.1 GCF_009870065.1 Streptomyces sp. SID5785
CGGGCCGCGGACGGCCCCGCCCCCGACGCCTACACCCGGCTCCCCGCCGGCAGCGTCACCGCCCGCGGCTGGCTCGCCGGACAGCTCCGGCTCCAGCTCGACGGCCTGTGCGGACGCTACGAGGAGCGGTCCCACTTCCTCGACTTCGCCACCAGCGGCTGGGTCCACCCCGAACGCGACGGGTGGGAGGAACTCCCTTACTGGCTGCGCGGATTCGTCCCGCTCGCCGTCGCCACCCGGGACCCCGACGCCCTCGCCACCTGCACGCGCTGGATCGACGCCGTCCTCGCCACCCAGCAGGACGACGGCTTCTTCGGCCCGCGCGCCCTGCGCACCTCCCTGAACGGCGGCCCCGACTTCTGGCCGTTCCTGCCGCTGCTCATGGCCCTGCGCACGTACGAGGAGTACACGCACGACGACCGCATCGTGCCCTTCCTCACCCGCTTCCTCGCCTACATGGAGACGCAGGGCAAGGGCGCCTTCGACAGCAGCTGGGTCTCCGTGCGCTGGGGCGACGGCATCGACACCGCACGCTGGTTGTACGAGCGCACCGGCGACACCCGGCTGAAGAGCCTCGTCGACAAGATGCACCGCTACGGCGCCGACTGGACCGGCGAGCTGCCCACCCCGCACAACGTGAACATCGCCCAGGGCTTCCGCGAGCCCGCCCAGTACGCGCAGTGGGCCGCCGAGGGCGCCGACGCGCTCACCCGGGCCACCTATCGCACCTACGACGACGTGCTCGCCGCGCACGGCCAGTTCCCCGGCGGCGGCATCGCGGGCGACGAGAACCTGCGCCCCGGGTTCGGCGACCCGCGGCAGGGCTTCGAGACCTGCGGCATCGTCGAGTTCATGGCCAGCCACGAGCTGCTCACCCGCATCACCGGCGACCCGGTCTGGGCCGACCGCTGCGAGGACCTCGCCTTCAACATGCTGCCCGCCGCCCTCGACCCGCAGGGCAAGGGCATCCACTACGTCACGAGCGCCAACGGCGTCGACCTCGACAACGCCCGCAAGACGGACGGCCAGTTCCAGAACGGCTTCGCCATGCAGTCCTTCCAGCCGGGCGTCGACCAGTACCGCTGCTGCCCGCACAACTACGGCATGGGCTGGCCCTACTTCACCGAGGAGCTGTGGCTCGGCACCCCGGACGGCGGACTCGCCGCCGCGATGTACGCGCCCTGCGAGGTGCGTGCCGAGGTCGGGTCCGGCCGGGTGCCGGTGACGGTGCGCGAGGAGACGGACTACCCGTTCGACGAGACCGTCACTCTGACCGTGCACGTCGCGGAGCCGGTCGCGTTCCCGCTGCGGCTGCGCGTCCCCGGCTGGTGCGACAAGCCCCGGCTCACCGTCGCCGGGAGCCCGCGGAAGGCCGAGCCCGGACCGTCGTTCGTCACCGTCGAGCGCACCTGGCACGACGGCGACCGCGTCACCCTGCGCCTGCCTCAGCGCACGACCCTGCGCACCTGGAAGGCCAACGGCGGCAGCGTCTCCGTGGACCACGGACCGCTCACCTACTCGCTGAGGATCGCGGAGAAGTACGTGCGCACCGGCGGCACCGACGCCTTCCCCGAGATCGACGTGCACGCCGCGACGGACTGGAACTACGGTCTGGTGCCCGGGAGTTCGCCGGTCCTGCGGCGCAGGGGCGGCGCCCTGTCGGACCGGCCCTTCACGCTCGACGGCACCCCCGTCACCCTCACCGCGCGGGCCCGCCGCATCCCCGAGTGGGTCGCCGACGACGAACACGTGGTGGCGCCGCTCCAGCAGAGCCCCGCCCGCAGCCGCGCGAGCGTCGAGAGCGTCACGCTCGTCCCGATGGGCGCGGCCCGGCTGCGCGTCACCGCCTTCCCCACGGCGGCCCCCGACGGCCACCCCTGGACGCCCGAACCGCCGTACCACCGCATCGGCAACAAGCACAGCGGCAAGGTGCTCGCCGTCGACTCCATGTCCACGGCGGACGACGCGCGCGTCGTGCAGTTCGCGAACACCGGGACCGGCGACCACGCCTGGCAGCTGGTCGACGCGGGCTCCGGCAGGGTGCGACTGCGCAACGGACAGAGCGGCAAGTACCTCGCGGTCAAGGGGAGTTCGACGGCCGACAGCGCCCTCGTGGTGCAGCACGCGGACGACGGCAGGCCCGACGTGCTGTGGACCCGGGTCGACCGGGGCGACGGCTGGTTCCTGCTGCGCAACGAGCACAGCGGCAAGGTCCTCGGCGTGGACGGGATGTCCACCGCCGACAGCGCCCAGGTGGTGCAGTTCGCGGACAACGGGACGGAGGACCACCTGTGGCGTCTGGAGTCTTGACGGGCTGTCGAGGCGCACGAAGAATGAGCCCGCACCACGCTGACAACGTTGTCGCACGTGCACGACGAGAGGGCGCACGATGAGAAGACCCACCCGCCGCACGCTGGGCGTGCTCGCGGCGGCCGCACTGCTCGGGACCGGACTCGGGGCGCCCGTCGCGCAGGCCGCGTCGGATCCGGCCGGACCGCTGACCGACCTGGTCAACCCGTTCATCGGCACCGAGAACGAGGGCAACACCTACCCGGGCGCCGCCGTGCCGTTCGGCATGGTCCAGTTCTCGCCGGACACCGGGCACAACACGGGTTACGACTACTCCGAGAACCACATCCGCGGCTTCTCGACCGTCCACCTGTCCGGCGTCGGCTGCGGCCTCGGCGGCGACCTCCCCGTCCTGCCGACCACGGGCGACATCACCACCACCGACTACGCGCAGTACGCGGCGGAGTTCAGCCACGACGACGAGCAGGCCTCGCCCGGCTACTACAAGGTCGGCCTGAAGACCGGCATCGAGGCCGAGCTCAGCGCCACCGAGCGCACCGGCGTCCAGCGCTACACGTTCCCGGCCACCGACAAGGCCAACGTGCTCCTCAACGCCGGACAGTCGCTCCACAAGGGCCTGCACACCAAGGTCGAGATCCTCGACGACCACACCGTGCGCACCGCCGTCACCGGCAGCGGCTTCTGCCAGGACACCAAGCCGTACACGGTCTACACGATCACGAAGTTCGACCGGCCCTTCACCGCCTCCGGCACCTGGAAGGGCGACACCGTCACCGCCGGCTCCAAGGCCTCGGACGCCGACGCCGAGCGCAACGGCGCCTTCGTCCGCTTCGACACGAGCAAGGACCGCACC
>NZ_WWIA01001113.1 GCF_009870065.1 Streptomyces sp. SID5785
CTACACCTCCGGCACCACCGGCCGCCCCAAGGGCGCGGTCGCCACCCACCACGCCCATATCGGCGCCCTCACCAACTCCCTCTACTTCGCGGCTCTGTCGGCGCTCGGCCGGGGGCTGGTGCCGGGGCAGGGGCCGATCCCGGTCGGGCTGCTGACGTTCCCGTTCTTCCACGTGGCGGCGTTCACCGGCTTCTACCGGGCGATGGCGGTGGGCGGCACGCTCGTGCTGCTGCGCGCGTGGGACACGGACACGGCGATCGGCCTGGTCCGCGACCACGGGGTCACCGCGTTCGGCGGCGTGCCCACCACCGCCCTCCAGCTCCTCGCGCGGGCCGCCGAACTGGACGAGGACCTGCCGACGCTCACCTCGGTCAGCACGGGCGGCGCACCGGCCCCGCCGGAGCTCGTGGCCCGGCTCACCGCCCGCTACGGCGAGCGGGTCGAGCCTGCCAACGGCTACGGCCTGACCGAGACCCTCGGCGGGGTCACCGCCAACTTCGGTGCGCAGTACCGGACCTGGCCGCAGAGCGTGGGCCGCCCGGCGCCCGTCGTCGAGACCCGGATCGCCGGGCCGGACGGGACGGAGGCGCCGGAGGGCGAGGTCGGGGAGCTGTGGCTGCGCGGGCAGTCGCTCATCTCGGGGTACTGGCAGGACCCGGAGGCGACCGGGGCGGTGTTCACGCCCGACGGATGGTTCCGCACGGGCGATCTGGCGCGGGTGGCGGACGGCGGGCGGGTCACGGTCGTCGACCGGATCAAGGACATGGTGATCCGCGGCGGGGAGAACGTGTACTGCGTCGAGGTCGAGGCCGCGCTGCACGAGCACCCCGACGTCCTGGAGGCGGCCGTGTTCGGGGTGCCGCATCCGGTCCTCGGTGAGGAGGTCGCGGCGGTGGTCCGGGTGCGGGCCGGGGCCGGGCTCGGGGCGGCGGAGGTGCGGGAGTTCGTGGGGCGCGGGCTGGCGGGGTTCAAGGTGCCGGCGCATGTCGTGGTGGGGGAGGACGAGTTGCCCCGCAACGCGACGGGGAAGGTCCTCAAACGCACCCTGCGCGAGAACTGGCCCACGCCGTGACGCCCCCGTCCGTCACCGGGTGCACGCCGGTGGGGCTTCTCGCGCAGTTCCCCGCG
>NZ_WWIA01001114.1 GCF_009870065.1 Streptomyces sp. SID5785
GCCTCCGATGACGCGAAGGGCAGCACCGGTCCGTCGGCCGCGTCGTCCAGCCCGGCGGCGTCGGCGAGCGGCTCGGCGACCGCGTCGGGCAAGCCGTCGCCGAGCGGTGACGGGAGCGGCGGCAAGGCGCCCGGGGACGGCTCCCGGGACGAGGGCGGCTCCGGCGGCAAGGACGGTGCGGGCACCTCGGGCGGCGGGTCCGGCGACTCCGGTGGCTCCGGCGGGAGTTCGGGCGGTTCGGACGACGGCGCACCGGCGCCCGCGTGCGCGTCCATCGGCGGCGGCAAGGTCAACTGCGAGGTGTGGCGGGCCGCCACGTCCTACGACTCCGGACACCGGGCGGTCGGCACCTTGAACCAGGGCACCAACTACTTCTTCTGCCAGGTGAAGCTCGCCCACCGCGAGACCTACGGCAAGTGGACGAACGTCTGGTGGGCCAAGACCGACGACGACTCGGGCAACGCGAACGTGTACGTCAGCGCCGTCTATCTCAAGGGCGGCCAGAACGACCAGCCGGTGCCCGGTCTGCCCGTGTGCTGACCGGGTGTGCGCGGCGGACGGGCGGTGGCCCTCACACCGGCCCGCCGGCGTACGTCCTCACGACGCACCGGATGTGCCGGACGTGCCGGACGCGGCGTCCCGCTCCAGCGCGACGGCCAGGCGCCACATCGCCGTCGCGTTCGCCCGCCGCATGACCCGCCGGACGAACGGCGCGAAGAGCCGGTCGGCGAGCGGCGCGCTCTCCCACGCGTACGTGAACGAGACGCGGCTGCCTCCCTCGACGGCCGGCTCGATCACGTAGGTGCCGTGCGCGACACGGGCGCCGCCCGCGCTCACATTGCGCTCGACGATGCGCCGGGGCGGGTCGGCCTCGACGACCTCGATCGTGACGTCGGTCCTGGCGCCCGCGAGCGCCGCGGTGACCGTGGCGGCCGCACCCTTCCCGCGGTCGGGGCCGGTGCAGCGCCAGTGGGTCAGGTAGTGGTTCGTGAAGCGTTCGTGGTGAGCCATGACATCCAGGAACGCGTAGACCGGCTCGGGCGCGTGGGGAACATCGACGGACACGGTGACAGGCCTCATGTACCACACGGTACATCGTCGGTGTAGCCGTGGGTACACTCGCGCCGTGGTGCACACGAGCGAAGAGCGCGGGACGGACGGCGACCGGCGCGTCCGGCTCCTCGAGGCGGCCGTCGATCACGTCACGGCGCACGGCATCGCCGATCTCAGTCTGCGCGGGCTCGGCGCCGCGATCGGGGTCAGCCATCGGATGCTGATCCACTACTTCGGCAGCAAGGAACAGCTGCTCGTCGAGATCGTGCGTGCGGCGGAGCGCCGGGAGCGTGACACACTCACCGCGCTGCGGGCCGAGCCCGGCCTCTCCCCGGCCGACGCGGCCCGCCGCCTGTGGCGCCGACTGACCGATCCCCGACTCGCGGGCCAGGAAAGGCTGTTCTTCGAGATCTGCGGCCGGGCACTGCACGGCCGGCCCGAGGCCGCACCGCTCCTGGACGGTCTCGTCGCGGACTGGCTCGAGCCGCTCGTGGCGGCCGAGGTCGCCGCGGGCGCCGACCGCGCCACCGCCGAGAGCCGCGCACGCCTCGGCCTCGCCACGGTCCGCGGCCTGCTCCTGGATCTCCTCGCGACGGGCGACCGCGCCGGTGTCGACGCGGCGATGGAGGAGTTCCTCGGGATGTACTACGGGCCACGCTGAGCACTCACCGCGGCGCGGCCCACCGGTTCCGACTCGCGCCCGCCCGTGCCCGCCTGCCCCTGCCCGCTCGTGCCCGCCTGTGCCCCTGAGCCTTGTGCACGCACCCGAGACGCCCCGGCGATCTTTGTGCGTCCTGTCAGTCGGCCGGCCGGCGCCCCGCCGGAAGACTGCGCGCCAGACATCACACCGGACCCGTCACGGGAGGCATCGTGAGCACGAGCGCGGAGCAGCAGTACGACCGGATCGGCGAGGCGTTCGAGGGCTTCAAGGCCCTGACCCTGGCCCGCTACGCGGAAGTTCCCGGATTCCTGGAGCTGGTCGGTGACGTCCGCGGCCGCTCCGTC
>NZ_WWIA01001115.1 GCF_009870065.1 Streptomyces sp. SID5785
CGAGATCGCGGTCGTCTTCCAGCGCGCCCCGCACTCGCCGTTCGACTCCACCGCCACGGAGGAGCTCGGGCAGAACGCGATCGTCATCCGCGTCCAGCCCGACGAGGGCATGACCGTACGCTTCGGATCGAAGGTGCCGGGCACCTCGATGGAGATCCGGGACGTCTCGATGGACTTCGCCTACGGCGAGTCGTTCACCGAGTCCAGCCCGGAGGCGTACGAGCGGCTGATCCTGGACGTGCTGCTCGGCGACGCCAACCTCTTCCCGCGCACGGAAGAGGTCGAGGAGTCCTGGCGCATCCTCGACCCCGTCGAGGAGCACTGGGACACCCACGGCCGCCCGGCCCGGTACGCCTCGGGCAGCTGGGGCCCGAAGGAAGCCGACGAGATGCTCGCACGAGACGGACGGAGCTGGCGCAGGCCATGAAGATCGACCTGACCGACACCACGGCAAGCAAGATCAACAAGGCGCTGGTCGAGGGCCGCCGGGCCATCGGCACCCCCGCCGTGGGCATGGTGCTCACGATGGTGATCGTCACCGACGAGGAGAACGCCTACGACGCGCAGAAGGCCGCCGAGGAGGCCTCCCGCGAGCACCCCTCGCGCACCCTCGTCGTCATCAAGCGCACCGCCCGCACCCCGCGGGACCGGCAGGGCACCCGCCTCGACGCCGAGGTCCGGGTCGGCTCCGACGCGGGCACCGGCGAGACCGTGATCCTGCGCCTGTACGGCGAGGTGAGCCAGCACGCCGCGTCCGTCGTCCTGCCCCTGCTGCTGCCCGACGCCCCGGCCGTCGTGTGGTGGCCCGTCGACGCCCCGGACGAGCCCGCGGCGGACCCGCTGGGCGCGCTCGCCGCCCGCCGGATCACCGACCTGTACGCCGACGAGGACGCGCTCGACGCCCTGAACCGGCGCGCCGCGTTCTACACGCCCGGCGACACCGACCTGGCCTGGACCCGGCTCACCCCGTGGCGCTCCATGCTCGCCGCCGCCCTCGACCAGGCCCGCGTCGACGTCGTCTCCGCCGCCGTCGAGTCGGAGGCCGGCAACCCCAGCGCCGAGCTCCTCGCCCGCTGGCTCGGGGCCCGCCTCGGCGTCCCGGTCGAGCGCGTCGTCACCGCGGGCCCCGTCGTCACCGCCGTCCGGCTCGGCACGGCGAACGGCGAGATCCGCATCGACCGCCCGGACGGCCCGCTGGCCACCCTCACCCTGCCCGGCCAGCCGGAGCGCACCCTCGCCCTGAAGGTCCGCACCACCGCCGAGCTGATCGCCGAAGAGCTCCGCCGCCTCGACGCCGACGAGATGTACGCCGTCGCGCTCCAGGCCGGCCCCTCCGGCTCCAAGGAGTCCGTTCAACATGCCTGACACCACCCCCCTCCTGACGCGCCGCCCGCAGTGGACCGCCCTGGAGGACCACCGCGCGAAGTTCAACGGGACGCACCTGCGCGACCTGTTCGCGAGCGACCCCGAGCGCGCCGGCCGCTACACCGTGCAGGTCGGCGACCTGCACATCGACTACTCGAAGCACCTCGTCACCGACGAGACGCTCGCGCTCCTCCAGGAACTGGCCACCGCCACCGACGTGTTCGGGCAGCGCGACGCCATGTTCCGCGGCGAGAAGATCAACACGACCGAGGACCGCGCCGTGCTGCACACGGCCCTGCGCGCCCCGGCCGACGCCGTGATCGAGGTTGACGGCGAGAACGTCGTGCCCGAGGTGCACGCCGTGCTCGACAAGATGGCCGTCTTCGCCGACGCCGTCCGCTCCGGTGAGTGGACCGGCCACACCGGCCGGCGCATCAGGAACATCGTCAACATCGGCATCGGCGGTTCCGACCTCGGCCCCGCCATGGCCTACGAGGCGCTGCGGCCCTACACCGCCCGCGACCTCACGTTCCGCTTCGTGTCGAACGTGGACGGCGCCGACCTGCACGAGGCCGTCCGCGACCTCGACCCGGCCGAGACGCTGTTCGTCATCGCCTCGAAGACGTTCACCACGATCGAGACGATCACCAACGCACAGGCCGCCCGGTCCTGGCTGCTCGCGGGCCTCGGCGGTGCCGACGGCACCGAGGGCGCGGTCGCCAAGCACTTCGTCGCCCTGTCGACGAACGCCGAGAAGGTCGCCGAGTTCGGCATCGACACCGCCAACATGTTCGCGTTCTGGGACTGGGTCGGCGGCCGCTACTCCTTCGACTCGGCCATCGGCCTCTCCCTGATGACCGCGATCGGCCCGGACCGCTTCCGCGAACTGCTCGACGGCTTCCGCCTCGTCGACGAGCACTTCCGCACGGCGCCCGCCGAGGCCAACGCCCCGCTCCTGCTGGGCCTGCTCGGCATCTGGTACGGCAACTTCCACGGCGCGCAGTCGCACGCGGTCCTGCCCTACAGCCACTACCTGTCCAAGTTCACCGCGTACCTCCAGCAGCTCGACATGGAGTCCAACGGCAAGTCCGTGGACCGCCAGGGCCGCAGCGTCGAGTGGCAGGCGGGACCCGTGGTCTGGGGCACGCCCGGCACCAACGGACAGCACGCCTACTACCAGCTGATCCACCAGGGCACGAAGCTGATCCCCGCGGACCTCATCGGCTTCGCGCGCCCCGTCGAGGAGCTCGGCGCCGGCCTGGCGGGCCAGCACGACCTGCTGATGGCCAACCTGTTCGCGCAGGGCCAGGCGCTCGCCTTCGGCAAGACCTCCGACGAGGTGCGCGCCGAGGGCGTCGCCGAGGAGCAGGTCGCCCACCGCACGTTCAAGGGCAACCACCCGACGACGACGATCCTCGCCACCGAGCTGACCCCCTCGGTCCTCGGCCAGCTGATCGCCCTCTACGAGCAGAAGGTGTTCGTCCAGGGCGCCGTCTGGAACATCGACTCCTTCGACCAGTGGGGCGTCGAGCTCGGCAAGGTCCTCGCCA
>NZ_WWIA01001116.1 GCF_009870065.1 Streptomyces sp. SID5785
AGGTGCGGTCGTGGGAGACCGCGATCACGGCGCCGGGGTACGCGGCGAGCGCCGACTGGAGGTCCTCGACGAGGTCGAGCGCGATGTGGTTGGTCGGCTCGTCGAGGATCAGCAGGTCGGCCGGCCGGGTGACCAGCCGAGCGAGCTGCAACCGCCTGCGCTGGCCCGCCGACAGCGCGGCGACGGGGACGTGCAGGTCCTCCTCGCGGAACAGCCCGAGGGCGAGGAGCCGATCGACGTGCTCGTCCGGCGGACCGGGCCGGCCGGCCGCGAAGGCGTCGAGCAGCGGGAGCCGGGTGGAGTGCGGGGGCAGCTCCTGGGCGAGGTAGCCGGTGCGGGCGGGGCGCCGGGCCGTGCCGGCGTCCGGTTCCAGGTCACCGGCGAGGACGCGCAGCAGGGTCGTCTTGCCCGCCCCGTTCTCCCCGCTGACGAGGATCCGCTGTCCCGGCGCGATCGTCAGCAGCCCCTCCAGGCACAGGCGTTCGCCGACCCGTACGCCGTCGAGCTCGGCCACGGGGCCTTGCGCGGGTGCGCCGTCGGCGGGTTGCGGGACGGCCGCGAAGCGCAGCGGTGCGGGCGGCTCCGCCACGGGGTTGCGGCGGAGCGCGTCGAGGCGTTCGCGGACGGAGCGGACCTGGCCGCCGAGTTTCGCCTCGCTGGAGCGGCGGTGCTTGCCGAAGCCCTGCCGGGGGTCGCGTCCGGTGACGGCGAGGCGCCGCCCGGCGGCCTCCAGCAGCTCCTCGGTGCGGGACACGTCCTCGACCCACTCCGTGTACCGCTGGAGCGCGCCGCGGCGGGCCGCGGCCTTCGCGGCGCGGTAGCCGGCCCAGCCGTCGCCGTACCGGCGCACGGCGCGGTCGTCCCGGTCGACCTCGAGGATCGTGGTGGAGACGCGTTCCAGGAAGCCGCGGTCGTGGGTGACCGCGACGAGGGTGCCCCGGTGGGCGCGCAGGTGTTCCTCCAGCCAGTGCACGGCGGTCGCGTCGAGGTGGTTGGTGGGCTCGTCGAGGAGCAGCAG
>NZ_WWIA01001117.1 GCF_009870065.1 Streptomyces sp. SID5785
GCCCGCGTCGTCCGCCTGGCGCAGCGCCACCGCATCCTGCGCCAGCGGGTCCGCCTCGAACGCGGCGACCTCGCGCGCGTCCATCGGCCCGCCCTGCGCGCCGAGCGTGGCCGCGCTCCGCGCCGACAGCGGCCGCGCCGGCTCGACCGCCGCCAGGTACCGCTTCGCCGGGACGTGCAGCCGCACCAGCCGGGCCACCCGTGCGCCGAGCAGTCCGCGCACCGCGTCCGCGGCCACGTCGGCGTGGCGCGCGTCGTCTCCCGGGCGCAGCAGCTGCCCCAGGTCGTGCACGAGCCCGGCGACCTGCAACTCCTTGTCGCTCGGGTGGGCGCGGCGCAGCAGCGCCGCCGTCTGCAGGGCGTGGTCGTGCAGGTCGACGGGGTCACCGCTGCGGTCGGGGGTGCCCCACGCACCCCGGCATGAGTGCAGCGCGCCCATCAGCTCGTCGACGGTGCGCAGTTCGGCGTGTTCCACGGACGGCATGGACGACTCCTCCCGAAGATCTCCGACGGTCGTGCCACAGCCCACCACGGCGACCTGACGGAGCGGTCAACGGGACGTTAACGGTCGATCCCCGGCGTGGGGCACAATGGCGCGCATGCCCCCGACCAGCACGCCCGCCCTGTCGCGCACCGGTGTGCGCGCGCTGTGGGGCGCCGTGCTCGTGGGCCTGCTGCTCTCGCTCCTCGGCGGCCCCTGCGCCCGCTCCGCCGCCGCGGCCGCGGCCGGACCCGCCGAGGTCCGCCCCGCCCCGCAGGCGAGCGCGTACGCGGCGCCC
>NZ_WWIA01001118.1 GCF_009870065.1 Streptomyces sp. SID5785
CGTCGAGTGGTTCGAGGAGCAGGACCAGGCGTACAAGGACAGCGTCCTGCCGCCGGCCGTCCGGGCCCGCGTCGCCGTCGAGGCCGGCATCGGCCTGACCTGGTACCGCTACGTCGGCGACGCCGGCCGCATCGTCTCCCTGGAGCACTTCGGCGCCTCCGCCGACGCCGGGATCCTCTTCCGCGAGTTCGGCTTCACCGCCGAGAACGTCGCCGAGCAGGCCCGCGCGTCGCTCCGCGCCGCCCGCAGCTGAACCGTACGCGTCACCGCATCCGAAAGAAGATGAAGCAGAACATGAGCACCGTGGCCCCCCTCACGTCCCTCTCCGACGCGGGCGTCTCCATCTGGCTGGACGACCTGTCCCGCAAGCGCATCGAGTCCGGCAACCTCGCCGGCCTCGTCGAGAACAGCCACGTCGTGGGCGTCACCACGAACCCGTCGATCTTCCAGGGCGCCATCGGCTCCGGCGAGGGCTACGAGGAGCAGCTCGCCGACCTCGCCGCCCGCAAGGTCACCGTCGA
>NZ_WWIA01000115.1 GCF_009870065.1 Streptomyces sp. SID5785
TCGGCCTCCTCCAGGTACTGGGTGGTGAGCACGACGGTGGTGCCCTCCGCGGCCAGCTCACGCACCGCGTCCCAGATCCCGCTCCTGCTGTGCGGGTCGAGCCCGGTCGTCGGTTCGTCGAGGAACAGCACGGCCGGCCGGGTGATCAGGCTCGCCGCGAGGTCGAGCCTGCGGCGCATGCCGCCCGAGTAGGTGCGGGCGGGCCGGTCCGCGGCGTCCTCGAGGCCGAACCGGCCGAGCAGCTCCTCGGCGCGGACGCGGGGCGCGCGCAGCAGCCGGGCGAACAGGCGCAGGTTCTCCCGGCCCGACAGGTCCCCGTCGACCGACGCGTACTGCCCCGTCACGCCGATCCGGCGCCGCACCGCGTGCGCCTCGGTCGCGATGTCGTGCCCCGCGACGCGCGCGGTCCCCGCGTCCGGCCGCAGCAGCGTGGTCAGCAACCGGACGGCGGTCGTCTTGCCCGCGCCGTTGCGCCCGAGCAGACCGCACACCGTGCCCTCCCGCACCGCCAGATCCAGGCCCCGCACGGCGTGCACGGCTTTCGTGCCCGAGCCGAAGCGCTTCTCCAGACCCTCACTAAGTACAGCGTACGTAGAAGTCATGGCCCCACCGTAGCGCACTACGTACGCCGTACGTAACTACGATGGTGCGGAAAGGTTCGAGAGGTGATGAGCGATGGCGGGCCGAGCGGCCGAACCCGAAGTGATCTGGGCGCGCCCCGAGCGGTCCGGGCGCGGCCCGCGTGCCGCGCACAGCAGGGCCGACATCGCGGCGGCCGCCGTGCGGGTCGCCGACGCCGAGGGCATCGACGCGGTGTCCATGCGGCACGTCGCGGCCGAGCTCGGCATGGGCACGATGTCGCTCTACAACTACGTGCCGCGCAAGGAGGACCTGTACGAGCTGATGGTCGACGCCGTCAGCGGCGAGTACACGTACCCCGAGCCCAGTGGGGACTGGCGGGCCGACCTCCTCGGACTCGCCCGCCAGATGCGGGAGATGATGCTCCGCCACCCCTGGCTGCCCCGGCTGATGTCACCCGTGTACGGCTTCAGCCCCAACGCCCTGACGTACCTCGAGTACAGCCTGCGCTGCCTCGACCCCCTGGAGCGCCCCTACGGCGCCAAGCTGGAGCTCGTCGCGGCGGTCAACGGCGTCGTGACGACCTACGTGGCCAACGAGATCGCCACCGCCGAGCGCACCCGGTCCCTGCCCTGGAGCGAGGAACAGGAACAGGCGGTGCGCATCGGTTACCTCGGTGCGCAGATCGCCGGCGGGCGCTATCCGCGGCTCGCCGCCGCCTTCGCCGAGGACTCCGGGCCCATCGACCTCGAGGGCGTCTTCGACCGGGCGCTGCGCCGGACCATCGAGGGCTTCGTCGTGGAGCCGTCCTGACGGACCTTCACAGCAGGGCGAACTGGCCGCCCGGCCCCTCCTCCAGGTGGTCGAGGACCGAGGCCGGCCTGCGGGCCCCGTCCGGCACCGGAAGCACCCGGGCCCGCCGCAGCTCGTCCGCGGTCAGCGGCTCCCGCCCGAGCTGCTCGCGCAGCTCCTCGCGCTCCGGCTCCAGCGCCGCCTGCAGGGCCAGCACCGTGACCAGTTCGAGCAGCTCCGACGTCCACTCCTGCGGCCACGCCGAGGGGCGCACCGCCGCCAGCGTGCCCGGCTCGGCCGGGGCCGTCCGGCGCGCGAACCACTGCTCGATCACCCGGACCCCGCCCACCGTGAAGTCCCAGGCCGCCGCGGGCACCGGAGCGATCCGCCCGTCGCCGGTCACGAGCGCCTCCTCGTCGCGCTCGTAGCGCAGTGCGCCGGGCCGGGCCGGCAGGGCGGAGCGCACGTACGGGCGGCGCCCGCCCGGC
>NZ_WWIA01001119.1 GCF_009870065.1 Streptomyces sp. SID5785
GGCATCAACGAGAAGGGCGACTTCATCACCCTGCCCATGCGCACGTACTCCTCCGGCATGGCGGCCCGGCTGCGCTTCTCGATCGCGGCGGCCAAGGACCACGACGTCCTCCTGATCGACGAGGCGCTCGCGACCGGCGACCGCTCCTTCCAGAAGCGCTCCGAGCAGCGCATCCGCGAACTGCGCAAGCACGCGGGCACGGTCTTCCTGGTCAGCCACAGCAACAAGTCGATCCGCGACACGTGCGACCGCGTCCTGTGGCTGGAGCGCGGCGAGCTGCGCAGGGACGGCCCGACGGACGAGGTGCTCAAGGAGTACGAGGCGTTCACCAACGCGCCCGCCATGAAGAAGTAGCCTTTGCCCGCTTCGTCCCGGAACGAGGAGGGCCCCGGATGACCGCCACCGGCACACTGCGGGCCCGCGCCCGGCGCACCCTCCTCGGCCTGCACCGCCACCGGGCCCGGCGGGCCCCGCTCGACCCGGACCTCGCGGTCCTCGCCGCGTACTGGAACCGCGGCGTGGCCTGCAACCCGGCCGCGATCGCCGCCGAACTGGCCCGCCGCGCCCCGCACGTGCGACCGGTGTGGGTGGTGAACCGGGCCGCCGTGCCGCGGCTCCCGCCCGGCACCGACCACGTCGTCCCCGGCACCCGGCGGCACGCCGAGGTACTGGCCCGCGCCACCTGGTTCGTCAACAACGTCAACTTCCCGAACGCCCTGGTGAAACGGCCCGGCACGGTCCACCTCCAGACCCACCACGGCACCCCGCTCAAGACGATGGGCCTCGACCAG
>NZ_WWIA01001120.1 GCF_009870065.1 Streptomyces sp. SID5785
TTCGGGTACGCGGAGGCGTACCCGAGAGCACGGAACCGGCGCGGGCCCTCGCCCTCCTCGTCGCGCCGCAGCTGAAGGGCCGCGTCCAGGATGTCCACCGCGGCGATGTCCGCCAGCTCGGGCACCATGACGTCGGCCAGCTCCTGCGCCGTCCGCTCGACCTCCAGCGTCGTGCCGATCCGCGTCGACGACTCGGCGAGCAGGGTGAGCCGGCGCCGGCCTCGCTCGGCCTCGGCCGCGGCGCGGTGCCGCCCGGTGATGTCGACCACCGAGTTCGCCACGCCCATGACCTGCCCCGCGGAGTCCTCGAGACGGTAGAACGACACCGACCAGGCGTGGTCCTCGTCGGGCGCCGCGGGCGTGCGCCCCACGACGTGCCGGTCGATCACCGGGACGCCCGTCGCGAGCACCTCGCGCAGCGTCCCCTCGACGCCGTCCGCGTCGAGCAGGGGCAGCAGATCGCGCGGCCGGCGCCCGATGTGCTCCGCGGCCGGCCGGCCGTTGATGCGCTCCAGCGCCGGGTTCACCAGGACGTAGCGCAGCTCGGTGTCGAGCAGCGCCACACCGATCGGGGACTGCGACAGGAGCTGGTCCGACAGCGCGAGCGCCGCCTCCAGGTCCTTGAGCTGCGCCTGGTCCGCGGCGAGCCCCAGCGCGTACACGGCACCCCCGTCGTCCTCGAGCCGCATGTTGCGGAACTCCACGAGCCGCCGGCTGCCGTCCCGGTGCCGGATCGGGAAGGCACCGGCCCAGTGCGCACCCGTCCGCATCACCTGGGCGAACAGCCCGGCGACCAGGTCGTGGTGCTCCGTGCCCACCAGCACCGACGCCGCGTACTGGCCGAGCGCCTCCTCCGCCGTGTATCCGAAGACGTCCTCGGCCTGCGGGCTCCACAGCACGATGCGCCCCCGGGCGTCCAGGACGACCGCGCACACCCCGACCAGATCGAGCAGTCCGCCCGCGGGCACCGCGACGGACGAGAGCTCACCCCGGCCGGGGCGGGCCGGATCCGGTACGCCGTCGCCCATGACTGAAGCCTCCCTCCGCGCGCCCCCACCGGGCCCGCCGAGCTCGTAGCACCTCCCATGCTCCCCCCGCCCGGCGCCCCGCACGACCCGGCCCGCACACGCCGTGCGCACCCGCGGGCGCACGGTTATGGTGGCCGGGCGGTGCAACGGAGAGTCACATGAGACCTGCGGAGAAGCCGGAGATCGGCCTCGAGGAACGCCTGCGCCTCAACGACGTGGGCAGTTTCGACTGGGACCTGGAGAACGGGGAGCTCAGCCTCGACGACAACTGCCTCGCGGTCGTGGACCTGGCCCCCGACGAGTTCGAGGGCACGGTCGCGTCCCTCGGCGACCGGATCGTCCCCGCCGAGGCGGTGCGCATCACCTCGGCCGTGAACGCGGCGGTCGAGTCGGGCGCCGACGCCTACGGTGTCTACTTCCATCTGCGCCGGCGCGACGGCGCGATGCGGCTCACCCACGCCTCGGGACGCGTCCTGCGCGACGCGGACGGGCGCGCGGTGCGGGTCATCGGACTGCTCCGGTCCGCGCCCAGCGAACCGACCGAGCTCGCCGGACTCGACTCGACCGAGGTCAAGCGCAGCCGCGTCGCCCTCATGGTCCAGGGCACCACCGAGGCGCTGTCCCGCGCCGTCACCGTCGACGACGTCGTGGCCGTGCTGTCCGGGGCGAGCGGCCTCGACCGGTTCGCCGCCGACGGACTCGTGCTCGGGCTCGTCGAGGGCGACGACCTGAAGCTCATCGCCCTGGTCGGTCAGTCGATGGAGACGCTGGACGAGCTGAAACTGCACCAGATCGACGAATCGCTGCCGCTGGCCGAGGTGGTCCTGTCCCGTCGCCCCCGGTTCGTCGAGCAACTCGACGAGCTCGCGCACCGCTTCACCCGGCTGCGCCCCTACATCGACCGGCTGCGGCTGGAGTCCGCGGCCTTCCTGCCGCTCGTGGCGCAGGACCGGTCGATCGGCGGTCTCGCCCTCTTCTACCGGGGCCGCAAGGAGTTCACCGACGC
The DNA here is from genome assembly GCF_009870065.1 of Streptomyces sp. SID5785. Classification (GTDB taxonomy): domain Bacteria; phylum Actinomycetota; class Actinomycetes; order Streptomycetales; family Streptomycetaceae; genus Streptomyces. Next base: position 2,035 of record NZ_WWIA01001120.1, read on the forward strand.
CGACCGCAATCTGTGCATCGGCCTGTCCGGCATCGTGGCCCAGTCCCTCCAGCGCGCCATCCTCTTCGACGAGGAACGCGACCTGGCCAAGAGCCTCCAGGCCAGCATGCTGCCCAAGGACATCCCGAAGGTGCCCGACACCGAGGTCGCGGTGCGCTACCACGCGGCCTGGGGCGGCCGCGCCGTCGGCGGCGACTTCTACGACGTCGTCGTGCTGCCCCGCGGCCGGATCGGCCTCGTCGTCGGCGACGTCCAGGGCCACGACACGCACGCCGCCGCGATCATGGGCCAACTCCGCATCGCGCTCCGGGCGTTCGCCGGGGAGGGGCATCCGCCGTCGACCGTCCTCTCCCGTGCCTCACGCTTCCTCGCGGAGCTGGACACGGAGCGCTTCGCCACGTGCACCTACGCCCAGTTCGACCCGGCCACCGGCATCGTGCGCGCGGTCCGGGCCGGGCATCTGCCGCCGCTCGTGCGCCACGTCGACGGCCGGGTCGGCATTCCGCGGCTGCACGGCGGACTGCCGCTGGGGATCGCCACCGACTTCGAGATCGAGGACTTCCCCGAGACCCGCCTCGACCTGGTGCCCGGCGAGACGCTCGTGCTGTGCACCGACGGCCTCGTGGAGGAGCCGGGCCTCGACCTCGACGCGGGGATGCAGGCCCTGTCCGGCGCCCTGAGCACCGGCCCCGAGCACGCCGAGGACATCGCCGACCACCTGTCCAGCACCCTGTGGGAGACCTA
>NZ_WWIA01001121.1 GCF_009870065.1 Streptomyces sp. SID5785
AGGCAACCTCACTGAGGCACTCACCCTCTTCCGCAGGTGGGCGATGGAGAACACCCCGCAGTAGCACAGTCCCGGCTCGATTCCTGCTGCCGCAGGCGCCCCTACCCGGTGAACCTGTGCGGTCAGGGCACTGGGGCGTGTTTCGCAAGTGCCGTCTGCCTCGCGGGGGCTGGCACGCACGCTCGCGGCGTTGCCGAAATGCCCTAGTGGATCCGCTACGAGACCATTCCGGCGCCTTGCGATCGCACGCACCAGACCCCGCGAGGCCCGCCCTGCGGGCGAACGACGCCACTTTCGAGACACGCCCTAGATGCCGACGGACTCGAGCAGCCGGTGCAGGTCGCGCGCCGCCTCGGCGGACGACAGTGCTGCGACAGCGAGCAGGGCCGTGGTGGCGGCGGCCAGCAGGGGGTGACGGCCGAGCGGCGGCGCGAGCAGTGCGGCGACCCGCCGCGGGACCGGACCGGCGCCGGTGCGTCCGGTGAGCCGGGCGAGGCCCAGGATGCCGAGTGCGGCGCCGAGCGGCCGGCCGGCGGCGGGTCGGGCGGCGAGCGCCGCCTTGCCGACGGCGCGCGCGACCCGGGTACGGTCGCCGGTCGCGGCGACGGCCCGCTCGTCGGCCCACCGTTCGATCGTGTAGGTCACATACCGGGCCGGTGCCCGCAGGAGCGGATTGACGGCGGCGCCGAGCTGGGCCAGTGCGACGAAGGCGTAGTGGTGCGCGTCCAGGTGGGCGCGCTCGTGCGCCAGCAGGATGTCGTGCTCGGCCGGGTCGAGGGTGTCGAGCATGCCCGTGGACACGACGACCCGCCCCGGCAGGCCGGGCAGCGCGAACGCGTCGGGTGCCTCGTCCTCCACGACGACCACGCCGTCCCGCGCGGGCATGCAGGCCGCCTCCACCGCTGCGGCCGCGAGCGTGCGGGCCCGGAGCCACAGCA
>NZ_WWIA01001122.1 GCF_009870065.1 Streptomyces sp. SID5785
GGCAACGAGCGGACCCGCTTCACCTTCCCGCGCCAGCGCCGCGGCCGGCGGCTGTGCCTGGCCGACTTCTTCCGTCCGGAGGAGTCCGGCGAGAAGGACGTCGTCGGCCTCCAGGTCGTCACCGTCGGGTCGAAGATCGGCGAGGCCACCGCCGAGCTGTTCGCCTCCGACTCCTACCGGGACTACCTCGAACTGCACGGCCTGTCCGTCCAGTTGGCCGAGGCGCTCGCCGAGTACTGGCACGCCCGCGTCCGCTCCGAGCT
>NZ_WWIA01001123.1 GCF_009870065.1 Streptomyces sp. SID5785
CGTCACCATGACGGCCCGGCGGCCGAGGGCCGCGCGGAGCCTGAGGGCTCCGCTCAGCGGAGTGGCGACGTCCCGTGCGTTCTGCACGAGCAGCACGTTCGAAGGGCCCCGGTCGGTCACCCGCACCGGCGGTTCCTTGCTCTTGTAGGGCCAGGCCGCGCAGACCATGGCGTTGCGCGGCATGCCCGCGGTGAGGGGGAACGCGGCGCGGCTGCGGGCGACGTCCTCGCGGTAGGCGTCCGCGGCGGCGGGCCACGCCACGTCGTTGCAGAGGGTTCCGGCACCCACGGCCGCCACGTTCTGCAGCGCGGCCTCCGGCGGTGCCGGAGGCGCGGGCGGCACGGTGCCCCGCTCGGCCGCCACCATCAGTGCGGCCAGGACGGGGAAGTCGTCGGGGTCGTAGAGGCTGTCGAGCATGGTCTGGCGCAGCACGCTGCCGTCGAGGACCGGCGGGTTGGCACCGGGCCAAGGGATCGGGTCCCGGTCGAGCCGGGCGGCCAGCCGCAGGAAGCGCGGCCGCACCTCCTCGGCCGTGGGCGCGACCCGGTGCGGATTGCCGGGCGCTGCGGCCCACCGCGCGAACACGGGGAAGGTGTCCTCGACGCCCTGCTCGTGACCGGCGAGCCAGGCCCGCGAGACACGTGCCGGGTCGGGGTCGTCGTTGCTGTCGAGCACGAACCGGTCCGTGCGCCGCGGGAACAGCTGCGCGTAGACCGCGCCGACGTACGTCCCGTACGACACGCCCCAGGCCGAGAGACGCCGCTCGCCGAGGGCCGCACGCAGCCGGTCGATGTCCCGGGCCTCGTTGCGGGTGCTCAGGTGGCGCAGCAGCGCGCCGCCGTGCTCGGCGCAGGCGCCCGCCATGCGGCGTGCGGTGGCCATGTTCCCGTCGATCGAACCGTCGGCTGCGGGCCAGGGCCGGAGTTTCGACAGGGCCAGGTCGCCGTGGTCGAGACCGCAGTCGACGGCGGTGGACGGGGCGAGCCCGCGCGGCGCGAACCCGATGAGGTCATAGGTGTCCCGCACGCGCTGCGGCAGCCTCTGGCCCTTGCCGGAAGGGTCGTCGAGGCTCGAGCCGCCGGGTCCGCCGGGGATCAGGAGCAGCGCACCGCGTCGGGCCCGTGGGTCCTCGCTCCGGATCCGCGAGACGGCGATGCTGATCCGCTCACCGCCGGGGTGCGCGTAGTCCATGGGGACGCGGAGCGTCGCGCACTCCTGGCGCGGGTCGGCGGCGGTGCTCGTGCAGGGCTTCCAGTCGAGGCCGGGGGCGGTGACCGGTGCCGCCGCGGCCGACGCGGCGAGCGGCGGGAGCGCGGCGAGGGCGAGCGCGGTGGCGGCGAGCGCGGCGGCGCTCCTCTTCACGGGCGTCAGCCTGTCCGGCGTCCCCGCGATCTGTGTCCTCTTGGTCCGTGTCCTCTTGATCGGTGTCATGGGGAGAGCCTCGCGCAGCGGTGTCCGTAACCCCATCCGGCCAACTGCCGGTTCGTCAGGGGGGATTACCCCAGGCCGCGCGTTCAGGCCCGGCGCGCGGTGCTGTCACGCCGCGGTGTGCGCCCCCGCAGCGGTTACTGTCGGCGGCATGACTGCTGACTCCCTCCGCTCCGTCACCGTCGAGCGCACCGGCCCGGGCCGGTTCACCGCCACGAACGCCCGCGGCGGCACCGTGGACTTCGAGACCGGCGACGGCACCGGCTTCACGCCCGTCGAACTGTTCCTCGCCGCGATCGGCGGCTGCTCCGCCGCCGATGTCGACGTCGCCACGACCCGGCACGCCGAGCCCGGCACGTTCTCCGTGACCGTCACCGGCCACAAGGTCGCGGACGAGAGCGGCAACCGGATGACCGACCTCGCGGTCACCTTCGACGTCACGTTCCCGGAGGGGGAGTCGGCCGACCGGGCGCGGGCCATCCTGCCGCGGGCGGTCAAGACCTCGCACGACCGTCTCTGTACGGTCAGCCGGACGGTGGAGGCGGGCACGCCGGTCGAGGTGAGCGTCGCCGGTTCCTGACGCATCATCAGCCACGAGGGCCCGGCCGGGCCCGGGGCGGGCCGTTCGCGGGCCCGGTCCGGGCGCCGGTGCGGGCCCGACGTGTCACTGGCGTTCGGCCCGGGCCCGGATCTCCCGCCCCGCCACCTCGAAGCCGCCCCGCCGCCCCGGTGCCCCGCCGCCTCGGAGCCGACGCGCCGAGCCGACCGTGCCGCCGCCCGCACCGATGGCAGGGGTCAACCCCTGTGCCGCCTTGGGTGATTGATGGCGATTCGTGCAGTGAGCGACGCCTTTGCGGTCGTGACCCACATCACATTACCCGCGGTATCTGAAACAGCGTGTCGCAGGTAAGTTGCGGGTATCACGCAGATGTGGAACCTCGCGTCTGAGCAACCGCCCGCGCTCCGGCGCGGCGGCGATCCTCCGTCCTCTGCCTCTCCCAGGGGCCCGTGAGCGAGAGTTAGGACCCTCCGCGATGGAGCAGCAGCACGTCGACGTCCTCGTCATCGGCGCCGGAATCTCCGGCATCAGCGCCGCGCGCCACGTGGTGCGCGACAACCCCGGCGCCTCCCTCGTCGTCCTCGAACGCCGCGCACGCGTCGGTGGCACCTGGGACCTGTTCCGGTACCCGGGCATCCGCTCGGACTCCGACATGTCCACGTTCGGGTTCGGATTCCGCCCCTGGCGCGACGCCCGCATCCTGGCCGGCGGTGCGGAGATCCGGCAGTACGTCGAGGACGCCGCGGCCGAGGACGGCGTCCTGAAGCACATCCGCTTCGGCCGTCGCGCGATCAGCGCGGACTTCTCGCACGACACCGGTCGCTGGACCGTCGAGGTGGAGGACGAGGCGGCCGGCACGCGCGAGACGTACAGCGCGGGCTACCTGGTCGGCGCCACCGGCTACTACGACTACGACCAGCCGTACCGCCCGCAGTTCCCGGGCGAGTCGGACTTCCGCGGCACGCTCGTCCACCCGCAGCACTGGCCCGAGGACCTCGACCACGCGGGCAAGCGCGTCGTCGTCATCGGCTCGGGCGCCACCGCGATCACCCTGCTTCCGGCGATGGCCGACGAGGCCGCGCACATCACCATGCTGCAGCGCTCGCCCACGTACGTCCTCGCCCTGCCCGAGACCGACCCCGTCACCGCCGTGCTGCAGAAGCTGCGCGCGCCCGCCGGGCTCACCCACCGGATCGCCCGCACGCGCAACATTGCGCTCCAGCGCGGGAGTTACGCCTTCTGCCGTAAGTACCCGCGGCTCGCCCGCAGGGCCCTGCTCGGCATGGTGCGCGCCCGGGCCGGGCGCAGCGTCGACATGCGTCACTTCACCCCGCGCTACAAGCCGTGGGACCAGCGCCTGTGCGTCGTCCCCGGCGGCGACCTCTTCAAGGTGCTCAGGAGCGGCAAGGCCTCGATCGCCACCGACCACATCGACACGTTCACCGCGGACGGCATCCGCCTCAGGTCCGGCGAGGAGCTGAAGGCGGACATCGTCATCACCGCCACCGGTCTGAACGTGCGCCTGATGGGCGGCATGGAACTCACCGTGGACGG
>NZ_WWIA01001124.1 GCF_009870065.1 Streptomyces sp. SID5785
GACGGCGGTGCAGCGCACGGTGCCGGACGAGGTGCTCGGCCGGACCGCGGCGGCGGCCGGGACCGTGCTCTTCACGCCGGGCGCCGTGGCGATGGCCGCGGGCGCGGGGCTGGTGGCCCTGGCGCCGGTGTCCGTGCTGCTGCCGGTGACCGGCGGGGCGGGGCTCGCGCTGGCCGCGTACTGCCGCGGGGTCAGGGCTTCCAGGACGGGTCGCGGCCGCTCAGTCCGATGACCCGGTCGAGGAGCGGGGCGCCGTCGGGGACCGGGACGACCGGGCCGAAGAGTCCGTCGCCGCCGCCGTCCTGCGGTGCGAGGAGCTGCTCGGCGGCCCGCAGCGCGGCCTCGTCGGGCGTGTACTCCTGGCCGGTGGCCCGTGCGACGTCCCAGCCGTGCACGACGAGTTCGTCGGCGGTGACCAGACCGGCGACGGCGCCGGGCAGTTCGAGTCCGCCGGCCCGGGTCATGCCCTCCCAGGCCGCCGCGTCGTCCCACACCTCGGCCAGGTCGTCGAGGGCAGGCGGCAGCGCGGCCCGCCAGTCGGGGGCGAGTTCGGGCCGGGTGCTGCCCGGCGCGGTGTCGGTGAGCGGGCCGGTGTCCTTGCGCCCGGCGGCCCCCAGCCCCGCGCAGAGGCCGCCGAGGTGGCCGAGGAGGTGGCGGACGGCGTAGTCGGGGCAGGGGGTGGGCAGGTCGAGCTGGTCCTCGCGGACGCCGTGCACGAGCCGTGCCACGATGCGGGCCTGCGGGCCGATGTCCACTGTCGTGTCACTCATGGGTGTCCCTTCCGGAGAGCGGTCGGTACCGGGTGAGGACCCACCGCGGATCCTCACCCCTACTGACCTCTCCGCCGCCCGTGACTCATCGGTGCCGCGGCTCAGAGTACGGCGAGCGCCTCCCGGACCGCGGCGAGATCGGCGTCCGAGGCGAGACCCACGTGGTAGAGCCGCAGCTCGTGGGCGCCGAGGGCGCGGGCGGCCTCGGCGTCGGCGCGCAGGGTGCCGGGGCTGCCGCCCATGCCGGCGACGACCGTGAGGTTCGCGGCGATCACGCCCCGGCCCTGTGCGGCGAACGGGGTCACGAGGCCGGCCCCGCCGGTGCAGGGCACGACGACGCCGTCGGCGACGGAGAGGATGTGCGCGGGGTCGACGCCCACGTTGGCCCCGCAGTGGTACGGCACCGGGTCCGCGTGCAGCAGGACCTGGAAGCCGGGGCCGCCGGCCGCCGCCCGCACCGCCGCGACCGCCGCCTCCTGGAGGCTCTGCGCGGTGGTGTCCCGGTGGGCCCGGGTCGCGGCCGCCGGGCCGGCGCCGAGCAGCTTCTCGACCGCGTCCCCGCCTTCGTCGGGGACCTGGCCGCGCCACACGGGTTCCAGGGCGGTCCGTACGGAGCGGGCGAGCGCGTCGGGGTCGAGGCCCTGGCGGCCGTACCCCTCGCGGCAGGCGAGGCAGAAGCACAGGGACATCAGGTACTGCCCGGCCTCGCCGAGCGCGACGCCCGCCGTCTTGTCGTGGGCGTGCAGATGCGCGAGCCCGTACCAGCCGAGCGATTCGAGTTCGGTGCCGCGGGCGCCGGGCCGGGTCGCGGCCTCGGCGGCCAGGTCGACGAGGTACGCGCGGGTCGCGGACTGGGCGATGCACGGCGCCCAGGGGTAGCGGTCGCCGTAGGCGTTGACGACGGACGTGTCGGGGTGTTCGGCGCCGAGGCGGGAGTTGTGGGCGAGGACGACCCAGGTGTGCACGTCGAGCCCGGCGGCGGTGAGCGCGGCGGCGGCCTCCCCGAAGGCGTCGCCCGGCGCCCAGTCCCCGGCGGGGTACGGGGCCGGGACCCGGCCGTGCCAGCGCTCCCGCCCGGCGGGGTAGAGGACGGCGGCGTGCTCGGCGGTCACGACGCGGTGGCGCGGGTGGCGCGGGGTGAGCGCGCGGGTGGAGTGGTAGGCGGCGGCGAGCGTCACCTGCTCGGCGCCGAGGTCGGCGATGCGGCGGGCGGCGTCCGGGTCCCCGTTGACGTCCCAGGGGTAGACGAAGACGGACGTCCTCACGCGCCGGTTCCTTCCACCAGGGTGAGGCCGCGGTCGAGGAGTTCGGCGAGCCGCTTGAGGTGCTCCTCGTGGGGTTCGTGCAGCGGCGGGCGGACCTCGCCGACGTCGAGGCCGCGCATCCGGACACCGGCCTTGACGAGGGAGACCGCGTAGCCGCGGCCCTGGCCGCGCAGTTCGACGAGCGGGCGGTAGAAGCCGTCGAGGAGCCGGTTCACCGTCGTGTCGTCGCCGGTGTTCAGCGCCCGGTGGAAGGCCTGGGCGATCTCGGGCGCGAAGCAGAAGACGGCGGAGGAGTAGAGGGTGATGCCGATGCCGCGGTAGGCGAGCCCGGTCAGTTCGGCCGTGGGCAGGCCGTTGAAGTAGAGGAACTCGGCGTCCGGGGCCCCGGTGCGCACGGCGCTGAGGGTGCGCTGCATCAGGTCGAGGTCGCCGAGGCCGTCCTTGAGGCCGAGGACGCCGGGGTGCCGCGCGAGCTCCACGACGGTCTCGGGGGTGAACACGGCGTTGTCGCGCTGGTAGACGATGATGTCGAGCGAGGTGGCGTCGGCCAGCTGCGTGTAGTGCCGCAGCAGGCCCTCCTGTCCCGCGACCACGAGGTAGGGCGGCATGGCGAGGAGTCCGTCGGCGCCCGCCCGCTCGGCCCGGCGGGCGAAGTCGACGGCGAGCGCGGTCCCGTACCCGGCGCCCGCGACGACCGGCACCGCGCCCCCGGTCGCCTCGACCGCGGCGGCGACGCAGGCCTCGAACTCCTCGGGCGTGAGCGCGTGGAACTCCCCCGTGCCGCAGCAGGCGAACACCGCGGCGGCCCCGGCCTCGACGCCGCGCCGCACATGGGTGCGGTAGGTGTCGAGGTCGACGCCGCCGTCGGGTCCGTACGCGGTGACGGGGAAGAACAGCGGCCCCCGGGGGATGCTGAGTCGGGCGGCGAGCGGGGCTGACGTCACGGGCTCTCCCTGAACTGGCACACCGTGTGTGCACGTTTCTGATCCGCGTCCACATCTCTGAACGCGCTCACCGTAAGCCGCCCCAAAGGGGGCGGTCAAGCGCCCGAACTCGTCCGGCGTCGCCGGAATTTCGGCCTCCGGCTCACCTCCGCGCGATCGGGGCCGGCGGCGGTGCGGCCCTTGACGCGACACTCGGACGCTCCTTAGCGTGTCCATGGATGTGAACCCTGCTCACACATACGCCCCAGGAGATTCCGCGCATGGCCGTTCCCGCCGCGTCCCGCACCATCCTCCTCACCGGCGCCGCCGGCGGCCTCGGCACCCTGATGCGCGAGCTGCTGCCCCGGCACGGCTACGACCTGCGCCTCCTCGACGTGCGCCCGGTCGAGAACGCCCCGGACGCGATCGTCGCGGACCTCAACGACACGGCGGCCCTGCGCGAGGCCGTCCGCGGCGTGGACGGGGTGCTGCACCTCGCGGGCATCTCCCTGGAGTCCACGTTCGACAAGATCCTCGAGTCGAACATCAGGGGCACCCAGCGCCTGTACGAGGCCGTGCGCGAGGAGGGCGCGGCCCGGGACGGCGCGGCCCCCCGCGTGGTCTTCGCCTCCTCCAACCACGCGATCGGCTACACCCCGCGCCCGCGCGTCGAGGACGGCGCCCCGCTGGTCCCCGTCGGCACGCTGCGCCGCCCCGACACCTTCTACGGCCTGTCCAAGTCCTTCGGCGAGGACCTCGCGCAGTACTACTGGGACGCGCACGGCGTCGAGACGGTCTCGGTACGCATCGGCTCCTGCTTCGCCGAGCCGACCGACGTCCGCATGATGTCGGTCTGGATGAGCCCGGCCGACGGCGCCCGGCTCTTCGACGCGGCGCTGACCGCCGAGGGCGTCGGGCACACGGTCGTGTACGGCTCGTCGGCCAACACCCGGGTGTGGTGGGACCTGTCCAGCGCCCGGGCGCTCGGCTACGCGCCGCAGGACGACTCCGAGGTCTACGCGGAGAAGCTGCTCGCCGAGTTCGGCCCGCTCAGCGAGGACAACCCGGCCCACCGCCACATGGGCGGCCGCTTCATCAACGACCCGCCGATCTGGCCCTACTGAGACACGGCGGCACACCGCGGGCGGGCACCATACGGGCCCGCCCGCACCGCTGTCCGGGCACCCGCGGCGCCCGAACGCCGCCCCTCTCCCGCTCCGGCGCAGGTCGGCGCCGATCATCGCCTCCCGCGAAACGGGCACGAACGGGCAGCATCGGGCCCGTGACAGGCCTGGCCTGTGCCGTACGACGCCGGTACAACTTCCGTACGGGCCGCACCGGGCCCGAACGGGCGCCCGCGGGCACCCGGGCACGGCAGGCACGGCAGTCACGGCGAGAGCGGCAAGAGGGTGGACCGGATGAGCGCGGAGGAACGGCAGCGGGAGATCGTGCGCACGGCGCGGCGCACCGGCGCCGTCGACGTCAACGACCTCGCGGCCGAGCTCGGCGTGGCCAGGGAGACGGTCCGCCGCGACCTGCGCGCCCTGGAGGACCACGGTCTGGTGCGGCGCACGCACGGCGGGGCGTACCCGGTGGAGAGCGCCGGGTTCGAGACGACACTCGCCTTCCGCACGACGATGCACGTCCCGGAGAAGCGGCGGATCGCCTCGGCCGCCGCGGACCTGCTCGGGGACGCCGAGACCGTCTTCGTCGACGAGGGGTTCACTCCCCAGCTGATCGCCGAGGCGCTGCCGCGCGACCGCCCCCTCACGGTCGTCACGGCGTCCCTGGCCACGGCGGGCGCACTCGCCAAGGCCGAGGGGTTCACCGTGCTGCTGCTCGGCGGACGGGTGCGCTCCGGCACACTCGCCACGGTCGACCACTGGACGACGAAGATGCTCGCCGGATTCGTCGTCGACCTCGCCTACATCGGCGCCAACGGCATCTCCCGCGACCACGGCCTGACCACCCCCGACCCCGCCGTCAGCGAGGTCAAGGCGCAGGCGATCCGGGCGGCGCGGCGCACGGTCTTCGCCGGGGTGCACACCAAGTTCGGCGCCGTCAGCTTCTGCCGGTTCGCCCCGGTGGGCGCGCTGGAGGCGATCGTCACCGGCAGCCAGCTGCCCGCGTCCGAGGCACACCGCTACGCGCTGATGGGCCCGCAGGTCATCCGCGTCTGAACTCCCCCGGGGCGTCCGGCGGTTCCGCACACCCACCGGCGCACCTTTCGTCCCCCTACACGACAAAAGTCCAGGAGCACTCATGCGAACCCAGAGCCGACGGAGGCCACCGGGCGCCCTGCTCGCGACGGCCGCCGCAGGGACGCTGCTCGCCCCTCTCCTGTCCGGCTGCTGGGCCGGCGCCGGCGGGCTCGGACAGGGCGGTGACTCCATCAACGTCCTGATGGTGAACAACCCCCAGATGACCGACCTGCAGAAACTCACGGCCGAGCACTTCACCCGCGAGACCGGCATCAAGGTCAACTTCACCGTCCTGCCCGAGAACGACGTCCGCGACAAGATCAGCCAGGACTTCGCCAACCAGGCCGGCCAGTACGACGTCGCCACCCTCAGCAACTACGAGATACCGATCTACGCCCGCAACGGCTGGCTGCACGAGCTCGGTTCGTACGCGAAGAAGGACTCCGGCTTCGACCAGCAGGACATCCTCGCCCCGATGCGCGAGTCCCTCACCGGTGACGACGGAAAGCTCTACGGCGAGCCCTTCTACGGCGAGTCGTCCTTCCTCATGTACCGCAAGGACGTCTTCGCGCGAAAGGGCCTCACGATGCCCGCGCACCCCACGTGGCAGCAGGTCGCCGACCTCGCCGCGAAGGCGGACGGCGCGCAGCCCGGCATGAAGGGCATCTGCCTGCGCGGACTGCCCGGCTGGGGCGAGCTGATGGCGCCCCTCACCACCGTCGTGAACACCTTCGGCGGCACCTGGTTCGACCAGGACTGGAACGCCCGCCTCGGTGACAAGGGCTTCAAGGACGCGACGAAGTTCTACGTCGACCTGGTGCGCGAGCACGGCGAGTCCGGCGCCGCCCAGTCCGGCTTCGCCGAGTGCCTCAACAACCTCACCCAGGGCAAGACCGCCATGTGGTACGACGCGACCTCCGCGGCCGGCTCCCTGGAGTCCGCGAAGTCCCCGGTCAAGGGCAAGATCGGCTATGTGCCCGCCCCCGTCGAGCGCACCCGCAACAGCGGCTGGCTCTACACCTGGGCCTGGGGCGTCCAGAAGGCCTCCCACAACCCCGACCGCGCCTGGAAGTTCGTCTCCTGGGCCTCCGGCAAGGGCTACGAGAAGCTCGTCGGCGAACAGGTCGGCTGGTCGGACGTGCCCGCGGGCAAGCGCGCCTCGACCTACGAGATCCCCGCCTACCGCAACGAGGCCGCCGCCTTCCAGGAGCAGACCAGGGCCGCCATCGCGGGCGCCCGGCCGCGCGATCCCGGGGTGCAGAAGCGGCCCGCGCCCGGCATCCAGTTCGTCGGCATCCCCGAGTTCACCGATCTCGGCACCAAGGTCTCGCAGGAGATCAGCGCGGCCATCGCCGGGCGCCAGTCCGTCGACACGGCGATCGCCAAGTCCCAGAAACTCGCCTCCGAGATCACGAAGGAGTACGAGGGCCGATGACCACGACACCGACGGCGGCCCCGGTCTCCGCCTCCCGCGCCCCCACCACCACCGCTCCGCGCTCCCCCGGCCGGCTGCGTGCCTGGGCCACCCGCGCCCCGCTGCTCCCCGCGCTCGTCTTCATGATCGTGGTGACCCAGCTGCCGTTCGTGGCCACGCTGGTCATCTCGTTCTTCGACTGGAACGCGCTCTACCCCGACGCCCGGCACTTCACCTGGTTCGGCAACTACGCGGAGGTCCTCACCGACGCGGACCTGCGCAAGTCCGTGCTGACCACCATCGTGCTCACCGTCAGCGTGGTCGTCGTCAGCCTGGTGGTCGGGCTCGGCCTCGCCCTGCTCCTCGACCGCCGCTTCAAGGGACGCGGCCTGGTCCGCACCCTGCTGATCGCCCCGTTCCTGCTGGTGCCGGTCGCGGCGGCGCTGCTGTGGAAGCACGTGCTCTACAACCCCGAGTACGGGCTCCTGAACGGCCTGCTGCACTACGTCGGCGGACCCCAGCCGGACTGGATCTCCGACACCCCGCTGATCGCGGTGGAGGTCTCGCTGATCTGGCAGTGGACGCCGTTCATGATGCTGATCCTGCTCGCCGGGCTGCAGTCCCGCTCCCCCGAACTCGTCGAGGCCGCCCGCATGGACGGCGCCGGACCCTGGCAGGTCTTCCGCCATCTGACCCTGCCCCACCTGCGCCGCTACCTCGAACTGGGCGCCCTGCTCGGGTCGATCTACATCGTGCAGAACTTCGACGCCGTCTTCACCCTCACGTCCGGCGGCCTCGGCACCGCCAACCTGCCGTACACCGTCTACCAGTCCTTCTACCAGGCCCACGAGAACGGTCTGGCCTCGGCGGCGGGCGTCCTCGTCGTCATCGGATCGATCATCATCGCGACGTTCGCGCTGCGTGTCGTGTCGTCGCTGTTCCGTGAGGAGGTGGCCCGCGGATGAACGACGCAGGCTCCGTCAAGTCGTTCCTCAGGACCAAGGGGCTCGGGCTCGTCGCCTGGCTGGCCGGGATCGTGTTCTTCCTGCCCGTCGCCTGGATGGTGCTGACCTCCTTCCACTCGGAGACGGACGCGGCGACCAACCCGCCGTCCTTCGCCGCCGCCCTCACCCTCGACGGGTACCGCGACTTCTTCGGCGCCGGCGGCGGCCTCGGCCCCTGGCCCGCGCTGATCAACTCGGCGGTCGCGTCCGTCGCGTCGACGCTGTGCGTGCTGCTGCTCGCGCTGCCCGCCGCGTACGCCCTGTCGATCCGCCCGGTGAAGAAGTGGACCGACGTCCTGTTCTTCTTCCTGTCCACGAAGATGCTGCCGGTCGTCGCGGGCCTGCTGCCGCTGTACCTCTTCGCGAAGAACACCGGCTTCCTGGACAACATCTGGCTGCTCGTCATCCTCTACACCTCCATGAACCTGCCGATCGCGGTGTGGATGATGCAGTCGTTCCTCGCCGAGGTGCCGGTCGCCGTCATCGAGGCCGCACAGATCGACGGCGCCCGGCTGCCGACCGTGCTGGCCCGGGTGGTCGCCCCGATCGCGCTGCCCGGGATCGCCGCGACGGCCCTGATCTGCTTCATCTTCAGCTGGAACGAGCTGCTGTTCGCCCGGGTCCTGACCGGCGTCGTCGCCGAGACCGCGCCCGTCTTCCTGACCGGCTTCATCACCAGCCAGGGCCTGTTCCTGGCCAAGGTGTGCGCCGCGTCGCTCGTCATCTCCCTGCCGGTGCTCGCGGCGGGGTTCGCCGCCCAGGACAAACTCGTCCAGGGCCTGTCGTTGGGAGCTGTGAAATGAAGGCCGCGATCGTCGAGTCCGTCGGCAAGGTCGTCGTCGGCGAGGTCCCCGACCCCACACCCGGACCGCGCGACGTCGTCGTGGAGGTCGCCGCCTGCGGCCTGTGCGGCACCGATCTGCACATCCGCCAGGGCGAGTTCGCGCCGACGCTGCCCGTCGTCCCGGGCCACGAGTTCGCCGGCACGATCGCCGCGGTGGGGAGCGCCGTCACCGAGGTCCGGACCGGCGACCGGGTCGCCGTGGACCCCTCCCTGCACTGCCACGAGTGCCGCTACTGCCGGGCCGGACGCGGAAACCTGTGCGAGCGCTGGGCCGCCATCGGCGTCACCACGGCGGGCGGCGCCGCCCAGTACGCGCTCGCGCCCGTCGCCAACTGCGTCCCGCTGCCCGACCACGTGCGCACCCAGGACGCGGCCCTGATCGAACCGCTGTCCTGCGCGGTCCGCGGCTACGACGTCCTGAACTCCCGGCTCGGCTCCCACGTCCTCATCTACGGCTCCGGGACGATGGGCCTGATGATGCTCGAACTGGCCAAGCGCACGGGAGCGGCGAGCGTCGACGTCGTCGACCTCAACCCGGACCGGCTCGAGACCGCCCGCAGGCTCGGCGTCTCCGCCTCGGCCGCCGGCCCCGACGAGCTGGACCGCCCGCAGGGCTGGGACGTCGTCGTCGACGCGACCGGCAACGCGGCGGCGATCCAGGACGGCCTCGGCCGCGTCGCCAAGGCCGGCACCTTCCTCCAGTTCGGCGTCTCCGACTACGCGACCCGGGTCACCATCGACCCGTACCGCATCTACAACCAGGAGATCACCATCACCGGCTCGATGGCGGTCCTGCACAGCTACGAGCGCGCCGCGGAACTCTTCGCGGGCGGCGTCCTCGACCCCGACGTCTTCATCAGCGACCGTCTCCCGCTGGACGCCTACCCCCAGGCCCTCGACCAGTTCGCCTCGGGCGTGGGGCGCAAGATCGTGGTGGTGCCCTGACCCCGGGCCCTGGCTCCGGGCCCTGACCTCGGGCGCCGGCTCCGCCCCGTCCCGACCCGCCCGTACGGCGATGCCGGGCTCCCCACGGTGGGGAGCCCGGCATCGCCGTACGGGGGGAGATGCTCCCTACAGCGCCTGCGCCGCCGGCTTCACCATGCCGCGGACCGTGCGGGACTTCACGAAGTCGCCCATCGCCGTCATGTCCCACTCTCCGGAGAACTGCCGGATCAGCTTCGCCATCATCACGCCCGTCTGGGGCTCCGCGTTCGTCAGGTCGAAGCGGACGAGCTCCTCGCCGGTGGCCGCGTCCACCAGTCGGCAGTAGGCCTTGGCGACCTCGGTGAACTTCTGGCCCGAGAACGAGTTCACCGTGAAGACCAGGCCCGTGACCTCCTGCGGGAGCCGGCCGAGGTCGACGACGATGACCTCGTCGTCGCCGCCGCCCTCACCCGTCAGGTTGTCACCGGAGTGCTTGATCGCGCCGTTCACGATCGAGAGCTTGCCGAAGTAGCAGCTGTCGATGTGATTGCGCTGGGGCCCGTACGCGATGACCGAGGCGTCCAGGTCGATGTCCTTGCCCCGGTACGCGGGCTCCCAGCCGAGGCCCATCTTGACCTGGCTCAGCAGCGGGGCGCCGCCCTTGACCAGCGACACCGTCTGGTTCTTCTGCAGGCTGACCCGGCCCTTGTCCAGATTGATCTTCCCCGCGCCGGGGGCCGGAGCGGCGGGCGCCGCCGCGGGGGCCGCGGCCGGCGGCGGGGGCGGGGCGATGCGCGGGTCCACCGGCGCAGTGGTCGGG
>NZ_WWIA01001125.1 GCF_009870065.1 Streptomyces sp. SID5785
GTGCTGCTCCACCAGTTCCACGACATCCTGCCGGGGTCGTCCATCGCCTGGGTGCACCGGGAGGCCCGGGAGACGTACGCGCGGGTGCTCGGCGAGCTGGACACGATCACGGCCGAGGCGGTGCGCCGGCTCGGCGGCACCGGCCCCGCGGTGCTCAACGCGTCCCCGTACGCCCGCAGTGAAGTCGTCGCGCACAACGGACAGTTGGTACAGGTGGAGGTCGACGGGCTGGCGGCGCAGGCGCTGGACACGGACGCGACGGCGGTCCGCGGCCCGGGGGCGCACGCGGCGGCCACGGTCGACGACGGGGCGATCGTCCTGGCCAACGAGCATCTGACGGTCACCGTGGACCGGGACGGGCTGCTCGCCTCGGTCCGCGACCTGGACCACGGCGGGCGGGAGGCCCTGGCGCCCGGATCGCGCGGCAACCTGCTCCAGCTGCACCCCGACCATCCGACGCAGTACGACGCCTGGGACCTCGACGCGCACTACCGGCACACCCGGACCGATCTGACGCGGGCCGAGTCGGTGGAGCTGGTGGAGGACGGGCCGCTGCGCGTCGCCGTGCGCGTGGTGCGCACGTTCGGCGCGTCCCGGATCACGCAGGAGTACCGGCTCGCGGCGGACAGCAGGCGGCTCGACGTGCTCACGGACGTGGACTGGCAGGAGTCCGAGAAGGTGCTGAAGGCGGCGTTCCCGCTGGACGTGCACGCCGAGCGGTCCGCGGCCGAGATCCAGTTCGGCCACGTGCACCGGC
The DNA here is from genome assembly GCF_009870065.1 of Streptomyces sp. SID5785. Classification (GTDB taxonomy): domain Bacteria; phylum Actinomycetota; class Actinomycetes; order Streptomycetales; family Streptomycetaceae; genus Streptomyces. The sequence continues at coordinate 758 of NZ_WWIA01001125.1, forward strand.
CGACGCACGCCAACACCGGCTGGGACGCAGCCCGTTACGAGATCTGCGCGCACCGCTGGCTGCGGGTCGCCGAGGACGGGTACGGCGTCGCGCTGCTCAACGACTCGACGTACGGGCACGACGTGACGCGGACCCCGCACGAGCGGGGCCTCGGCACGACGGTGCGGCTCACCCTGCTGCGCGCGCCGCACAGCCCCGACCCGGAGACCGACCTGGGCACGCACCGGTTCACGTACGCGCTGTTTCCTGGGGCCGGCACGGGCGAGGCCGTCGCGGAGGGGCTCGCGCTCAACCTGCCGCTGCGGATCGCGCCGGCGCCGGCACTGGCGCCGCTGGTGTCCGTCGACGACCCGGCGGTGACGGTGGAGTCGGTGAAGCTCGCCGAGGACCGCAGCGGCGACGTGGTGGTCCGGCTCTACGAGTCGCGCGGCGGGCGGACCGAGGCCACGCTGAGCGCGTCGTTCCCGGTGGCGGGCGCCGACGAGACGGATCTGCTCGAGCGGCCGCTGCGGCCCGCCGACACGTCGGAGAGCGGGCTCGCGCTCAGGCTGCGGCCGTTCCAGATCCTGACGCTGCGGCTGCGCCCCGTGCGGGAGTGACGAGGCGTCAGGGGCACACGGGCATCAGGGCCGCGGCATGTTACGGAGGTTGGAGCGGGCCATCTGCACCATCCGGCCCACTCCTCCGTCGAGCACGATCTTGGAGGCGGACAGGGCAAAGCCGGTGACCATCTCGGCGCTGATCTTCGGCGGGATGGAGAGCGCGTTCGGGTCGGTGACGACGTCGACGAGGGCCGGGCCCTTGTGCCGGAAGGCGTCCTTGAGGGCGCCCGCGAGCTGCTTCGGCTTCTCGACGCGGACGCCGTAGGCACCGCAGGCCCGGGCGACGGCGGCGAAGTCGGGGTTCTTGTTCGTGGTGCCGTAGGACGGGAGCCCCGCCACCAGCATCTCCAGCTCGACCATGCCGAGGGAGGAGTTGTTGAACAGGACGACA
>NZ_WWIA01000116.1 GCF_009870065.1 Streptomyces sp. SID5785
GCCGTCGACCAGCTCGTCCAGCCCGCCGGGCCCGAGCGAGGCGACGTACTGGTCGGTGAGGGCCCGCTCGGCCGGATCGGCCTCGGACTCCCCCGCGTGCACGGCCTTCAGCCGGGAGTCGACGAGCAGGAGAGCGCCGCCGACGTCGCCGACCGGCGCATGGCGGGGATCGCAGGGTGACGGCACGGAACTCCTCCTCGACGACCGGACTGCGCCCCCGACCGTAGTGCCTCGACCGGTCCCGGGGCGGCGCTTCCGCCCCGGGACCGGGGCGCACAGCGGCACAGCGCGGAAGGACGCCCCGTCCGGCCTGGTGTGTTCAGGCCGCCCGGCCGTGCGGCCCGCTCGTCGCGAGCCGGCTCGCGCGCCCGGCCAGTGAGGTCAGGAACGCGTCCGTGACCTGCTCGACGGCCCCGGCCGCCCCCGCGGCGAGGACGGTGCCCTCGGGCCCGGTGGTGATGTCCTTGTCGAGGGTGAACCAGCCGGGGACGATGTGGTCCGCGCCCATCGATGTCAGGACAGGCCGCAGTGCGTAGTCGATGGCCAGGACGTGCGCGGTGCTGCCGCCGGTGGCGAGCGGCAGCACCGTCTTGCCGGTGAGCGCGTACTGCGGGAGCAGGTCGAGGAGCGTCTTGAGCAGGCCGCTGTAGGCCGCCTTGTAGACGGGCGTGCCGATGACGATGCCGTCGGCCTGCGCGAAGCGCGCGGTGGCCTCGACGATCGCGGGGTGGCCGAAGTCCGCGCCGAGGAGCGCGTCGGCGGGCAGGTCGCGGACGTCGAGGTGGCTCACCTCGTGGCCGTGCGCGGCCAGCCGGCGGCCCACATGGCCGAGGAGTCGGCCGGTGCGGGACGTGGCGGAGGGGCTTCCGGAGACGGTGAGGACGGTGGGCATGGCGGCCTTCCGGTGTCGGGGACGGTGGGGAGCGGGACGGGTGGTGGCGGTCACCAGGCGCTGGTCTCGACCGTGAGCAGCGGCGCGAGACCCGCGCGCAGCGACTCCAGGAACGTGACGATCTCGGCGGCGACGGTGCGGTGCTGCTGGTCGTCGAGGACATCGTGGTGCGCGCCGTGCACGACGCCGAACCGGGCGCGCGGCAGCTTGTCCGCGAGCAGGGCGGTGGCGTCCTGGTCGGTGAGCGGGTCGCGGTCGCCGGCGAGGATCAGGTGCGGGAGCGCGGAGGTGCCCGCGCGGGCGGCGTCGAGCAGGTCGTCGGGCACAGGGGCGGCGAAGGAGCCGTGGGCGACCTCCGGGTCCTCGGTGAGCGTCCCGCGGTGCACGGGGCAGGTCGTGCGGGCGTCCAACTCGGCTTCCCACGTGGAGAATTCTGCCTGGCCCGCGCCGGGGAGCCCGGCGAGGACCAGGGCGGCCGGACGGTCCCCGCCGCCCGGCGGGCCGGCGCGGTCGGCCAGGGCGGCGATC
>NZ_WWIA01001126.1 GCF_009870065.1 Streptomyces sp. SID5785
TGCCCGCCTCGGCCGCGAGCAGGGTCGCGGCGCCCACCAGGCAGGCCGCGTGCATGTCGTGCCCGCACGCGTGCATCACGGGGACGTCCTGCCCCTCGGCGTCGACGGCGCGCACGGTGCTCGCGTACGGCAGGCCCGTCTTCTCCTCGACCGGCAGGGCGTCGAAGTCGGCGCGGAGCATCACGACCGGACCCGCGCCGTTGCGCAGGACGCCGACGACACCGGTGCCACCGACCTGCTCGGTGGTCTCGAAGCCCGCCGTGCGCAGGTGACCGGCGAGCAGGGCCGCCGACCGGTGTTCCTGCAGCGACAGTTCGGGGTGTTCGTGCAGGTCGCGGTAGAGGTCCGCCAGTGCGGGGCGTACCTTGCCGAGGTCGTCCCAGGAGGTGGTCGTCGGATGCGTCATCGGGAGACCTTTCGTCGTCCAGCGGGGCGTGTGCGGTGGGGGCGGCCGGGACCGGGGGACGTGATCCACACGGGGAGATCATCGCACTCCGGCCTTGCCGGGGCACGGGGTGCTGCGGTGCGGCTCCACGCCGGGACCGGACCGTGGTCGCGGTACCGCCGATGAGTCCCGCGTGCGGCAGGAGTCTGCCCTGTGACGACCGAGCCCCGGTACGCCGCGCCATCCGAACCGGCTGGCGGGCGCGGCGCGATCGAGCGGAAAGCAGCGCGATCGAGCAGGAGAGGCGCGATCGTGAGGAGAGAGGGAGTGGCCGGCATGAACACCCCGATCCGGCTGTACATGGCGATGTCCCTCGACGGATACATCGCCGGTCCGGACGACCGTCCCGGGCAGGAACTCGGCGCGGGCGGCGGACGGCTCTTCACCTGGCTGGACGACCGCGAGACCGACGGCCCCGACGGGCAGGTCCACCGCGAAGCGCTGTCGACCGGCGCCGTGATCAGCGGACGCCGTACCTTCGAACTCGCAGGGCGCTGGAAGGGGGACCACCACGACGGTGTGCCGATCCTCGTCCTCACCCACCACGCCGACGCCGACGACGTGCCACCCGGCCACGCGCGCTTCGTGACCGGCGTGGAGGAATGCGTCCGCCAGGCGCGGGACGCAGCCGGGGACCGGCCGGTCATGGTGCACGGGGCCGGAGCCGCGCAGGCCCTGCTGCGTGCCGGGCTGCTCGACGAGATGGACATCCAGTTGGTGCCGGTACTGCTCGGCGACGGACGCCGCCTGTTCGAGCACCTGGGCGCCGGTCCCGTCGAACTCGCTCTCGTACGTCGACTCGACGGCAGGGACGTCACCCACCTGCGGTACCGCGTGCTCCGTGCGGGAGACGCCGTCGGCTGACAGAGCCCGGCGTGCACTGTCACGCACGGTGATCCCGGTCGGGCGGGACGCGGTCCGTCGGGCCTCGGGACCGTGTGCGGCGCAGGCGAGGAGGTCGCGCGAAGACGCCGGAGAGCACCCGCGTGGCCAGGCGGTTCACGCCGCGTGGTGATCGACGTGCAGCCGTCGAGCACCCGTGCAAACCTGGGCAATGCCCCCAATCGCACCCTCCCTAGGAGTGAAACCGCATGGGCATGAAGGACCAGTTCCAGGACAAGGCCAATGAGCTCGCCGAGAAGGCGAAGAGCCAGATGGGCGGCGCCAAGGACGAGGCGAGCGACCGCGCCGCGCAGTCCCAGGACGAGGCGAGCGACCGCGCTTCGCAGTCCTCGGACCAGGCCCGCGAGGCCGCTCAGCAGCAGCAGGACAAGTTCGACCAGGACTACGACGTCTGACGCCACCGCGCGCGCGTGAACGTCTGGCCCGCCCGGTGCGCACCGGGCGGGCTTTCCCGCGCTCCCGGCACATCCCCGCTCCGCGTGTCGAGATCGGTGCGGCGGCTCCGTCCCCGAGACAGGAGCGCGCCGAGAGCGGCCGCGCACGACGCAGAGGACGGCGAGGACGATGGACCGCGAGCAGATCGAGCAGGAGCTGACCGACGCCGAGGCGCTGCTGCGGCAGGCATCCATGGCGCGCCTCGCCTACCTGGGTCCCGACGGGCTGCCGCGCGTCGTCCCCATCGGCATCTTCTGGACCGGCGACGAGATCGTGATGTCCACCGCCGCCACGGCCCCGAAGGTGAAGGCGCTGACCGCCCGCCCCGAGATCGCCCTCACCGTCGACGCCGGGGACGGCCCGGGCTCGGCGCGGACGCTCTCGGTGCGGGGCGTGGCACATCTGACGATCGTCGACGGGGTGGTGCCGGAGTATCTCGAGGCCGCGCGGAAGAACTTCGACGCGGCGTACGCGGCCGAGTTCGAGCGGAACTGCCGGGCGCTGTACGACCGCATGGCGCGGATCGCCGTCGAGCCGCGGTGGGCGCGGTACTACGACTTCGGAGCCGGCCGGGTCCCGCAGTTCCTCGCCGAGCTCGCAAGGAAGGCCGGCTGACCCCGGCAACCGCGCCCGGCGCCCGGGCGGCCCGGCGGGAACTCCGGCTCAGCGGCCCTCGTCCAGTTCGACCAACAGCGCCGGGTTGACCGCGCGGACGATCGCCTCGACGTCCCGGCGATCGGCCGCCGCCCACAACGTCGCTCGCGCGGTCCGGTACTTCGCCGCGAGGCGCTCGCGCAGGTCCGCGGACAGTCCGGCGGCGCGGTCCGGTCGGGAGTTGTGCGCGTTGTCCGCGATCTTCACGAGCGTGGCGAGGGGGTCGCCGGTGATCCGCCGGATCCTCTCCTCGTACGCCTGGCCGGGCCGATGTGTCACGGCCTCGACGATCTCCACGACCCGGGCGGGCACCCCCGCACCGAGCAGGTCCCCGGCGGTCGTGTCCGTGTCCTCCAGGACGTCGTGGAGCAGACCCGCCATGACGAGCTCGTCGCCGAAGGGCACGAGCCCGGCGGCCACCGCGCGGACGTGCTCGACATACGGCACACCGATCTTGTCGACCTGCCCGGCATGCGCCCTCTGCGCCCACGCGTCGACTTCCTCGACGGACTTCATCGCTGCTGCTCCTCGACTCCGGTGATCGACTCGGGTGTGCCGCGCCTGGATGCCGGTGGCGAGGTCCGGGCATCCCTCGGCGAACAGTGCTCCCGCATGGCGAACAAAGCTCCCGTATAAGGTAGTTGCGGAAAGATGTCATGTCCGGACCGAGGTGACGGCCGGTCCGGTGCCGTTCGGGGGTGTCGTGGACGCTGGACTCACCGCCCTCCTGGGTGCCGCCGTGGGCTCCGCCGCCACGCTGGGCGCAGCGATCGTCAGCGGGCGGGCCCAGACGCGGTCGCAGCACGCCCAGTGGGCGCGCCAGCACCGCCGTGACGCGTACGTCCGGTATCTCGGCGCGCTCCACGACCGGGACATCGCCATGGACGCCGTCATCGCGTCCCTGCGTCCGGACGAGCCGGATCACGACGCGGTGGAGGCGCTGACCGACCGGTTCGTCTCCTTGGCCCGCGAGGTGCACCGCGCCTGCGAGATCGTTCTCCTCGAAGGACCGGCGGCCGTGACGGACGCCGCCGAACACGTCACGCGGGCCTCCGGCGCCCTGTCGCACGTCGTGCAGCGCGCGGCCGCGTACGCCCGCGCCGGCGACACCGTCCGCAAGACCGAGGAACTCGCACGCGCCGCCGAGCGGGAACGTGCCCTCTACCGGACGGTCAAGGACTTCCGCCTCACCGCGCGGCGCACGCTGGACCGGGTGGGCGGATGAGTGCGCACCGCCGAGGCCGGGCCGGACCCGTATGTCCCGGTCCGGCACCGTCATCGCGTCGGCCCGGTGCCGGGGGCGTCCGTCCACCCGGTGGCGGCGACGACGTCGCGCGCGATGTCCGCGACGGTGCGCCCGTCGGTCCTCACGCGCACGGCCCCGGGCGGTGTCCGGCGGTCGAGGAGCCGCGCCTTGCGGGCACTTCCCTCCAGTTCGTGCGCCAGCTCCGAGCCCAGCTCCCGCCCGGCCAGCCGCTCGTGCGCCGTGGCGTCGGAGGCGGTGAGCAGGACGCGTACGATCCCGACGCCGGGGCCCATGGCACGTCGGAACATCTCCGTCGTCTCCGGCAGCACACTCAGGGTGTTCGTGTAGATCAGACGCCGGTAGCCGCGCCGGGCGTAGTTGCCCCACACCGCGGTCAGATTGCTCTCGGTGATCTCCGACCGGTGGGGGTCACCCTCGGGCGCCGGATGCACCTGGCCCATGAAGTCGCCCTCGACGACCGCGTGAGCGACCTCCGCTGCGCGCAGGAGCGCCGAGACCTCCCACCCCACCGTCGTCTTGCCGACACCCGCACGCCCTCCGACGAGCAGCACTTCCGCATGATCCATGGATGCAGCGTGCCAGCCGGCCATCGCCGTCCGCGATCCGATATCGGCCGCGCCGGGGGCTGAAGCCGCGGACCCCATCAGGGGCGGCACGGCGGCTGCGCGTACGGTTCTGGGATCACCGGCACGGGCAGGGGCTGCCGTGCCACGCACGCGAACGAGCGGGAGAAACACGATGAAGCTCAGACCGATGGCCCGCGGGGTGGCGCTCACGATCGCGGCGGCGGTCGTGGCCGTCGGCTGCTCGGACTCGTCGACCGGCGCGTCCGACGAACAGCACGCAGCCACCGGCACACACGCCGGCTCGGCGTCCCTGCCCCCGGACAGCCTCCCGGTGAAGGTGAAGAGCGAGGTCGAGAAGGGCCTGGGCTACTCCCTCCAGGACGCGACGGACCTCGGACGAACCGTCGACCCGGAACACCTGGACAGGTGGCGGTTCTGCCTGTCGCGCGAGGACGAGGGTGCGCAGGCCGTGGACCTCGGAGCCGTGCCGTACGGCGAGAAGTGCCCCACGCACTGGGACGCACACGTGCCCGTCCCCAAGACCCCTGACGTCACCGGTCAGGACTTCGAGAAGGCGTACGACGCACTGCTGTCGAAGGGGTACGACGGCCGGTCCATCGAGGTGTTCTACGGGAGCAGCGCCGCCACCGCCCACCAGGACCTCGCACGCGTCCACGGAGAGGTCTGCAAGCAGACCCCGCGGCCCGGCCGCGACTTCGACGCGGACGAGAACGTCAAGCTGTACGTGGCCGAGGGGACGTGCCCGGAGCAGTAGGCCGGCCAGGCGGCAGAGCCCCGGACGTGCTCCAGCCTGCATCTGGCAGATGTACCTTCACCAGGGCGCTGGTTGGGCATCGCGCACCACTCCATCGTGGTCCGCATGACCGATTCCCCACAGATGCCCCTCGGTGCGCGCGGGTGGACCATTCTCCTCACCCTGTGCGGCGCCACTTTCATGACCGGACTCGACTACTCGATCATCACCGTCGCCTTGCCGGAGATCGGCCGGAGCCTCGGCTTCGACGGGCCGGACGCCCTGCAATGGGTGGTGACCGGCTGCCTGCTGCCCACGGCTGCCTTGATGCCGCTGTTCGGGAGGCTGTCCGACATCACCGGCCGGCGACGGCTGTTCATCGCCGGAGTGAGCACCTTCACGGGCTTCTCGCTCCTCGCGGGCCTTGCCCCCGGCGCCGCACTTCTCGTCGCAGCCAGAGTCGGCCAGGGTATCGCCGCGGCGGCGATCGGACCGACGGCACTGGCTCTCATGACAGCCGCCTTCCCCGAAGGACCGCAGCGCACGCGAGCGCTGAGCGTCAATGGTGCACTGCTGTCGCTGGGTTTCGTCATCGGCACGATCGGCGGGGGAGTCGTCACCAGCGGACTGAGCTGGCGCTGGACCATGCTCATCCTCTTCGGCATGGGCCTGCTCGTCCTGACCGGCGCTGCCGCAGCGGTTCCCGAGTCACGGCAGGCGCTCTCCGCCCGGCTCGACGTGCCGGGCGCCGTACTGGCCAGTGGCGGCCTGTTCGCTCTCGTCTACGGGATCAGCACGGGCGGCACCGCAGGCTGGCTCAGTCTGCCGACTCTGAGCGCGCTGATCGGCGCGATGGTCCTTCTCGGCGGGTTCCTCGCCGTTGAGGCGCGCCATGCCGAGCCGCTCGTGCCGCTCCGGCTGCTGCGCCGTCCGACGGTCAAGTGGGGCATGCTGACGGGGCTGGTCACCTTCGGGATGTGCGGAGGGGCGACGCTGCTGTTGAGCATCTACATGCAGCAGGTGGTGGGCTGGACCGCGCTGGAGACGGGCTTCGGCTTCACTGCGGAGGGTGTGGCCGCCCTGGCCGCCGGTACCGGTGCCGCACGTTTGATCCGCGCCCGCGGAACGGGGGCCGCTGTGGCTCTCGGCCTGACGGTACAGGGGCTGGGGACCTTGACCATGGCGCTCCTGCCGGTGGAGGGCAACCTGGCTCTGCTGCTGACGAGTTCGGCTGCCATGGGTTTCGGCCACGTGCTGACCGTCGTGGCTGTGGTCAGTACCATCACGTCCGGTCTCGACGCGTCGGACCAGGGCGTGGCCGGCAGCCTGGCCCAGATGCCGACCTTCATCGGGTCGATCGGCGTGGCCGGGCTCACCGCCGTCGTCGCTGCCCGCTCCGCGGCGCTGGCTCACGCGACCACGCAGAGGTCGGCGACGCTGGGTGGGCTCCATACGGCGTTCCTCGTCGCGGGAGGAGTCGCGCTGATCGGCGCGTTCGTGGGCGGCAGGGCCTTGCGGCGTACCGAAGTGGCCCGGACCCCCGAGGTGTTGCCTGCCTGAACCCACTGCACCGCAGGGGGTGTCCGGGGTGCAGGCCGATGGGATCGACCTACACAGCGGTGCCTGAAGTGAGCCCGGCCAAGCGGCGCAGCCGTTCCTGAGACACGGACCCGGGCTCTGCCTGGAACGTCGTCACCCCTTGCCCCTCGTCGTCGGGAGGACGCAGCAGCGCGGCGGTCAGGGTCATGGCGCCCACCTGAGGATGGCGGTACTCCCGCTCGATGGTGGCGCAGTTGCTCACCGGGTGCTCGGACCACATGGCTCGGAACTGGGGACTGCGCTCCTTCAGCTCCGCGATCAACGCCCGCAGACGCTGGTCGTCGGGGAAGTTGCTGACGGACACCTGGAGGTAGGCGATGTCGTCCTGTGCCTTGGCGGCCCAGTCTCCGTACAGGCTCTGTGCGAAGTCCTGCTCGAGGAAGTCGATGCGAACGAAGTTCGGCAGCTGCCCGACCGGCGCGAACGGCCAGTGCGGAGCCAGCAGCGCGTGTGCGAGCGGGTTCCACGCGAGGATGTCGCCGCAGCGGCCGACGGCGATGGCCGGGACGTCGGTCAGCGCCCCGACCATGTGCGTGAGGTCCGGGCGTGCGGCTTCGGGCCGTGCCGGCTCCCGCGTCCGGGGAAGGCGCGCCAGCCGGTGTATGTGGCGTCGTTCAACAGGGTCCAGGCGGAGGGTGCGGGCCAGGGAGTCCAGTACCTCATCCGAGACGTTGGGCGCCTGACCTTGCTCCAGCCGGGTGTAGTAGCCGACGCTCACTCCGGCGAGCGGAGCCAGCTCTTCGCGGCGGAGTCCTGCGACCCGCCGCCGTCGCAGGCCGCCGGGCAGACCCAACTCTTCAGGCCGTAGCCGAGCGCGCCTGGACTTCAGGAACTCACCCAGAGCGGAAGACGGGTACATTCCTCCAGCTCGGCACGGCCGTCCGGTCGCGGCGATCCACTCGCGGAACTCGGGGACGAACTGCACCGGAAAGCTCGGGTCGTGATGGGTGAGCGCGACGGAAACGCCATGGCTGCCGAGCCTGTGCGGCAGGTATCGTCCTGACCGACCCGCGGCCCGCCCCACCGGCGGTGCCCCCTTCCGTTCCACCGGAGAGCGACGTCCGATGACCAGTCCACGCGAGACGACCACCCTGTGGCGCCCCACCGGCCCCGAGGAGCTGGCGCTCGTGCGGGAGTCGGACTGGCGGGCCTGGCCGCCCCGGCTGCCGGAGCAGCCGATCTTCTACCCGGTTCTGAACGAGGACTATGCGATCAGGATCGCGCGGGACTGGAACGTGAAGCACAGCGGGGTCGGTTACGTCACGCGCTTCGACGTCGACGCGGAGTTCCTGAGCCGTTACCCCGTCCGGCAGGCGGGCGGCAGGACGATCCTCGAACTCTGGGTACCGGCCGAGGAGCTGGACGAGTTCAACGCCCGTATCGTCGGCAGGATCCAGGTGGTCCACGAGTTCCGCTGAGGGACCGCAGTTCCTGCGATCGCCGCCCGAGACGCTCTGCGTGAGGATGTTCATGGCACTGACCACCGAGGACCGCCTGGCCATCTCCGACGTGATCGCGCTGCACGGTCACCTGTGTGACGCGGGGGAGTTGGACCGGCTGGACGAACTGTTCACCGACGACGTGGTGTACGACGTGACGGACTTCGGAGCCGAGCCGCTGCGGGGCGTCGAGGCCGTGCGGGCGGCGGCTCTCGCGCTCGGCGACGCGAACCCCGTGGGCCATCACGTCACCAACATCGTCGTCAGCGAAGGGGACGACGGTCAGGTGCGGGCCCTGTCCAAAGGGATCGGCATCCGCGCGGACGGGACGGCCGGCAGTGTCACGTACGAGGACGTGCTGGTGTCCACCGCGCACGGCTGGCGCATCAGTCACCGCACGATCACCGCCCGGCGGCGTCCGTTGGGCGCGCGGCCGGAGTGAGGGCGCGGCGGGTGTGAGAGCGCGGCCGCGCCCCTGCGCTACCGTCCGCCGATGAGCCGCAGCACCAGGCGGCTGATCTCGACGACCACGCCGGGCTGTTCGGCTGTCGGGCGGGGCTCCTGGAAGCCCAGGCGCAGCACGCCCTCCCGCATCACCAGCCCCCGCAGCCGGTGCGCGGTGAGGAGCCGGGCCAGGTCGTCACTGGCGAGCCGGTCGTCGAACTCACGGGCCAGGGCCTCGCTGGTGAACGTGCCGTCCGCGATCAACCGCCCCTCGGCG
>NZ_WWIA01001127.1 GCF_009870065.1 Streptomyces sp. SID5785
TCCCGCGGCCGAGGAGCCCGCCGAGGACACCGGTCCGCGCCGCGGCCGCCGCCGCGCCACCCGCAAGGCCGCCGGCGGTTTGGCCGAGCCGCGCACCACCCAGCAGGACCGCAAGCAGGGCGACGGAGAGGGCCGCCCGAAGCGGCCGTCGGTCGCCGTGTTCCAGGCGCCGGTCTTCACCGAGCCGATGTTCCAGACGCCCGAGCGCGCCGCTGCGGCCGCCGCCGCCGAGGCCGCCGAGCCGCAGGCCGTCGAGCAGCCCGAGCCCGCGCAGCCCGCGGCGGTCGAGGAGGAGCAGACGCCGCGCCGTCGCCGTCGTCGCCGCGCCGCCGCCGAGCAGGCCGCCGCCGAGCAGCCGCAGCAGCCGGCCGCCGAGCCCGCGCCCGCCGCCGAGGCCCCCGCCGACGAGGCCGAGGAGCAGGACGAGCAGTCCGCCGAGCACGACGAGCACGACGACCACGACGAGCGGCCCACCCGTCGTCGCCGTCGCGGTGGCCGTCGCCGCCGCCGTGGCGAGTCCGCCGAGTCCGAGTCCGACACCGATGCCTCGGCCGAGGACGACGGCGAGGACGAGGACGGCGAGCAGGACACGGACGCCGAGGACGCAGAGGGCGAGGAGCGCGCCGAGGAGCACACCGACTCCGGTGCCTCCGGCTCCAGCAGCAGCCGCCGTCGCCGGCGCCGCCGCCGTCGCGCCGGGGACGGGGCCGCCGAGTCCGAGTCCGGGCACGACGACCCCGAGCGCACCGTCGTCAAGGTCCGCGAGCCCCGCAAGAAGGACGACAAGCCCGTCTCCGTCGACGAGGTGCAGTCCATCAAGGGCTCGACCCGCCTGGAGGCCAAGAAGCAGCGCCGCCGCGAGGGTCGCGAGCAGGGCCGCCGCCGCGTCCCGATCATCACCGAGGCCGAGTTCCTCGCCCGCCGCGAGGCCGTCGAGCGCGTGATGGTCGTCCGGCAGAACGGCGAGCGCACCCAGATCGGTGTGCTCGAGGACGACATCCTCGTCGAGCACTACGTCAACAAGGAGCAGTCGACCTCGTACGTCGGCAACGTCTACCTGGGCAAGGTCCAGAACGTGCTGCCGTCGATGGAGGCCGCCTTCATCGACATCGGCAAGGGCCGCAACGCGGTCCTGTACGCCGGTGAGGTCAACTTCGAGGCGCTCGGCATGGCCAACGGGCCGCGCCGTATCGAGACCGCTCTCAAGTCCGGCCAGTCCGTCCTGGTCCAGGTCACCAAGGACCCGATCGGCCACAAGGGCGCCCGCCTGACCAGCCAGGTCTCGCTGCCCGGCCGCTACCTGGTCTACGTGCCCGAGGGCTCGATGACCGGCATCAGCCGCAAGCTGCCCGACACCGAGCGCGCGCGTCTGAAGACCATCCTCAAGAAGGTCGTCCCCGAGGACGCCGGTGTCATCGTGCGCACCGCCGCCGAGGGCGCGAGCGAGGACGAGCTGCGCCGCGACGTCGAGCGTCTGCAGGCCCAGTGGGAGGACATCCGGAAGAAGTCCAAGCAGATCTCGACCTCGTCGCCGAGCCTGCTGTACGGCGAGCCGGACATGACCGTCCGTGTCGTGCGCGACATCTTCAACGAGGACTTCTCCAAGGTCATCGTCAGCGGTGACGAGGCCTGGAAGACCATCCACGGCTACGTCGACCACGTGGCGCCCGACCTCGCCGACCGGCTGTCGAAGTGGACCTCCGAGGTCGACGTCTTCGCGACGTACCGGATCGACGAGCAGCTCGCCAAGGCGCTCGACCGCAAGGTGTGGCTGCCCTCGGGCGGCTCCCTCGTGATCGACAAGACCGAGGCCATGATCGTGGTCGACGTCAACACCGGTAAGTTCACCGGCCAGGGCGGCAACCTCGAAGAGACCGTGACCAGGAACAACCTGGAGGCGGCCGAGGAGATCGTGCGCCAGCTGCGGCTGCGCGACCTCGGCGGCATCGTGGTCATCGACTTCATCGACATGGTCCTGGAGTCCAACCGCGACCTCGTCCTGCGGCGCCTGCTCGAATGCCTGGGCCGGGACCGTACGAAGCACCAGGTCGCCGAGGTCACCTCGCTGGGCCTGGTCCAGATGACCCGCAAGCGCGTCGGCCAGGGCCTCCTGGAGTCCTTCTCCGAGACCTGTGTGCACTGCAACGGGCGCGGCGTGATCGTGCACATGGAGCAGCCCGCCTCCTCCGGCGGCGGCGGCAAGCGCAAGAAGCGCGGCCGCGGTGGCAACGGCGACCAGGGCCACGACCACCACGAGCACCACGAGCACGAGGCCGTCGAGACGGCGTCGGAGCCCGCCGAGACGCCGGCCGAGGTCGCCGCCGAGGCCGCCGCGCCGGTCGCGCTGCCCGAGCCCGACTTCACGCCCGACGAGGAGCTGTACTCCAGCCCCGCCGAGGCGGAGGCCGCCGCGGGCCGTGGGCGTTCGCGCCGCCGGGCCACGCGCCGTGCGTCGGCCCCGGCCGGTGCGCCCAAGGCCGAGGCCGCTCCCGCGAAGGAGCAGCCGAAGGCGTCCTCCGACGAGGCCGCCCCGGCGCCCGAGCCGGAGCCGGTCGTCGAGCAGCCCGTAGCCGCGGAGCCCGAGCAGCAGGAGGCGGCGCCCGCGCCGCGTGCCCGCCGCCGTGCCACGCGCAAGGCCAGCGCCCCGGCCGGTGCGCCGAAGGCGTCCTCCGAGGAGGCCGCCGCGGTGACGGTCGCGGAGCCGGTCAAGGAGCCGGTCAAGGAGTCGGTGCAGGCCGAGGCCGTGACGTCGGAGCCCGCCGCCGAGCCGTCCGAGGCCGCAGCCCCGGCGCGTCCGCGTCGCCGGGCCGTCCGCAAGGCCACCGCGCCCACCGCGTCCGAGGAGGCGGCCGTCACGGTCGTTCCCGCGGCCGCGGAGGAGCCGGCCGAGCAGGCCGAGGCGCCCGCCAAGAAGACGGTCCGCAAGACGGCCAAGAAGGCGACGGCGAAGAAGGCCGCGACGAAGAAGACCGCGGCCAAGAAGACGGCCGCGAAGAAGACGACGGCGAAGAAGGCCGCCGCCACGAAGAAGACCGCGGCCAAGAAGACGGCCGCGAAGAAGACGGCTGCGGCTGTCGCCGACGAGTCCTGAGGCTCGGCCCGGTCAGGGCGCCCCGCACGGCTCCGGCTGTGCGGGGCGCCCTGCTTTCCGGGACACGGTTCCGGGACACGGCCCGGGACACCCGCGGGGTGCGCGGTCCTTGCCGGGGCCGGTTTGACCCGGTAGTGGGGCGACCCGTAATCTTGACCGTCGGCGTGTCCATCGGGCCCGCCCACTCCCGTAAACCTTTTTCCTCCGGGTTCCCCGAATCCGGAGAGGCCGCCTCGTGCGGCTGGACTGCGGGGGTTCCGTTCCGAGCGAGAGAGAGATCCGCGTGTACGCCATCGTGCGCAGCGGTGGTCGCCAGCACAAGGTTGCTGTCGACGACATCGTTGAGGTTGACAAGATTTCCACTGCCAAGGTTGGCGACACCGTAGAGCTCTCTACGCTGCTCGTTGTCGACGGCGACGCTGTGACCAGCGACCCGTGGGTGCTGGCCGGCATCAAGGTGCAGGCCGAGGTCGTGGACCACCACAAGGGTGCCAAGATCGACATCCTTCGATACAAGAACAAGACCGGCTACCGCCGTCGTCAGGGTCACCGTCAGCAGTACACGGCGATCAAGATCACCGGCATCCCCACGGCTGCGAAGTAAGGGACTGAGACAAGATGGCACACAAGAAGGGCGCATCGTCCACTCGGAACGGGCGCGACTCCAATGCTCAGCGGCTCGGTGTGAAGCGCTTCGGCGGTCAGACCGTCAACGCCGGTGAGATCCTGGTCCGCCAGCGTGGCACGCACTTCCACCCGGGCAACGGCGTCGGCCGTGGCAAGGACGACACGCTGTTCGCGCTCGACGCCGGTGCGGTGGAGTTCGGTACCCACCGCGGCCGCAAGGTCGTGAACATCGTCCCGGTCGCCTGATTCGCCTGACGGCGCATCGACCCGGATTTTCGCGAGGCGGACCTCACTTCCCCACGGGGAAGCGGGTCCGCCTTTCGCGTGTTGAAGTAGAGACATTCCGTTCGTAACTGGAGGCACTGAACCATGACCACCTTCGTGGACCGCGTCGAGCTGCATGTCGCCGCGGGTAGCGGAGGCCACGGCTGTGCCTCCGTACACCGGGAGAAGTTCAAGCCGCTCGGCGGCCCGGACGGCGGCAACGGCGGCCGTGGCGGCGACGTGATCCTGGTCGTCGACCAGGACGTCACGACGCTCCTCGACTACCACCACTCCCCGCACCGCAAGGCGACCAACGGCGCGCCGGGCGCGGGCGACAACCGCTCCGGCAAGGACGGTCAGGACCTCGTCCTGCCCGTGCCCGACGGCACCGTCGTCCTCGACAAGCACGGGACCGTGCTCGCGGACCTCGTCGGCCAGGGCACCACCTACGTCGCCGCCCAGGGCGGCCGCGGCGGCCTGGGCAACGCGGCGCTGGCCTCGGCCCGCCGCAAGGCCCCCGGCTTCGCGCTGCTCGGCGTCCCCGGCGACCTCCACGACATCGTCCTGGAGCTCAAGACCGTCGCCGACGTCGCGCTCGTCGGCTACCCGTCGGCCGGCAAGTCCTCGCTGATCTCCGTGCTGTCGGCCGCGAAGCCGAAGATCGCCGACTACCCGTTCACGACGCTCGTCCCGAACCTGGGCGTCGTCACGGCCGGCTCCACCGTCTACACCGTCGCCGACGTGCCGGGTCTGATCCCGGGCGCCAGCCAGGGCAAGGGCCTCGGCCTGGAGTTCCTGCGCCACGTCGAGCGGTGCAGCGTCCTCGTGCACGTCCTGGACACCGCGACCCTGGAGTCCGACCGGGACCCGGTCTCCGACCTCGACGTCATCGAGGCGGAGCTCAAGGAGTACGGCGCGGGCCTGGAGAACCGGCCGCGGATCGTCGTCCTCAACAAGATCGACGTGCCCGACGGCCAGGACCTCGCCGAGATGGTCCGCCCGGACCTGGAGGAGCGCGGCTACCGCGTCTTCGAGGTGTCCGCGGTCGCCCACAAGGGCCTCAAGGAGCTGTCCTTCGCGCTGGCCGAGCTGGTGGGCGCGCACCGCGCCGCGCAGCCCAAGGAGGAGTCGACGCGGATCGTCATCCGGCCGAAGGCCGTGGACGACGCGGGCTTCACCGTCACCCGCGAGGAGGACGGCGGCGAGCTGGTGTTCCGTGTGCGCGGCGAGAAGCCGGAGCGCTGGGTCCGCCAGACCGACTTCAACAACGACGAGGCCGTCGGCTACCTCGCCGACCGGCTCAACCGGCTCGGCGTCGAGGACGAGCTCCTGAAGGCCGGTGCCCGGGGCGGCGACGGCGTCGCCATCGGCCCCGAGGAGAACGCGGTCGTCTTCGACTGGGAGCCGTCCATGACGGCCGGCGCCGAGATGCTCGGCCGCCGCGGCGAGGACCACCGCTTCGAGGCCCCGCGCCCGGCCGCGCAGCGCCGCCGCGACAAGCAGGCGGAGCGGGACGAGGCCGAGCAGGAGTACGAGGGCTTCGACCCCTTCTAGTTCCGGTCCGGCCGTCCACGCGCAGGACGCGTCACGCGCAGGAAAGGGGGCGGGCCCGGAGGATCTCTCCTCCGGGCCCGCCCCCTTTCCGTGTGCACTCCCGCGGCGGCTCAGACCTCGCGGGCCTGCTCCAGCATCCGGTCGGCGACGCGCCGCGCCGCCTGCCCGTCGTCCAGACCGCAGAACAGGTCGTGGAACCGGTCGAACCGCTCCTGGTACGCCTCCGACACCGTGTCGATGTCCCGCACCGCGGAGATCAGCTCCTGCGACGTGCGGATCAGCGGGCCCGGCGCGTCCTCCTCGAAGTCGAAGTAGAAGCCGCGCAGCGTGTCCCGGTAGTGCTCCAGGTCGTAGGTGAAGAACAGCATCGGCCGCTTGAGGTGCGCGTAGTCGAACATCACGGAGGAGTAGTCCGTGATCATGACGTCCGCGGCCAGGTAGAGATCGGCGATGTCCGGGTACTCCGAGACGTCGAAGACGAACCCGTCGCCCGCGCCCGGCACCTGGTCCACCACGTTCGAGTGGCGCCGGATCAGCAGGACGTGGTCCTCGCCGAGCCGCCGCTTCGCGTCCTCGACGTCGATCCGCAGCGAGAACTTGAACTGGCCGCGCCGGTGCGCCAGATCGTCGCGCCAGGTCGGGGCGTACAGCACCACCTTCTTGCCGGCCGGGATCCCGAGCCGCTTCCTGACCTCGGCCGCGCGCTCCTCCCGGTCGGGGGCGTACAGGTAGTCGTTGCGCGGGTAGCCGGTCTCCAGGATCTCGCCGTCGTAGCCCATGGCCCGCTCCAGGATCGGCGTGCTGAAGCGGTTGGAGGAGACGAGCAGGCTCCAGTTGCGCGACTCCTGGCGCAGCCGGTCGTGGTACTCCGGGTCGAACTTCGGGGCCTCGATGTCCAGGCCGATCTTCTTCAGCATCGTGCCGTGCCAGGTCTGCAGGACGACCTGGCCGGGGCGGCGCTCCATCCAGTGCGGCAGGTGGGCGTTGGTGACGATGTACCGGCAGCGGGCCAGCGCCTCGTACCACTCGGTGCCCCAGAACCGGACCTTCTGCGCGGTCGGCGGCAGGTCGACCTGCCCGTCGCGCACCAGCCACAGGTGCTCGACGTCGGCGCCCCGGCGCAGCAGCTCCTCGTGGAGGGCGCGCGGGCTGTCCGAGTACTGCTTGCCGTTGTAGCTGATGTAGAGCACGGCGTCGCGCAGCGGCAGGCTGCGGCCCGCCTCGTAGACGTCCTTGCGCAGCCGCTCCTGGCGGTACGGTCCGCGCTCCTCGACCGTCAGGTCGGACGGGCAGTCCAGCTGCGGGAAGTCGTGCCAGCGCGCCTCGAAGTGGTACTCGCGGCCCCCGGCCGTCCCGGACACGGGGAAGCCGGGCACGGCCAGGCGGTCGATGGTGAACGGGACGTCCACGGCGGCGCCGTCGCGCCCGCCGTCCGGGCACCGCAGGAAGAAGTTCCAGCGGCCGCTCTTGAGCGGCAGCGCGTCGTCCGGGCCCGACATCGCGGCCGGGGTGAACTCCGCGCTGAACGTGCCGTCGGGGAACGCGGTGAGCGGCACGGTCTTCTCGTCGAACCGGTCGCGCGCCTTGACCAGCAGGGTGGCGCCGTCCAGCCCGGCCGGGGTCGAGCCCTGCAGCAGATAGCGGCCGTCGGCCCAGCGGACGTCGGTGAGCCGCGCCTGCAGCGGCCGGCCGGAGAACTTGAGGTAGCCGTTCGCCCCGGCGAGCAGCGCGAGTTCGTTGCGCGGGGCCCGCTCGCCGAGCGAGGCGGGCAGCCGGACCTGGAGGTCCTCGACGCCGTCCCGGATCACCGTCGAGAAGCGCCGGACGGCCCCGGCCGGGGCGGTGAACTCCAGCTCCGTGCTCCAGTTGCGCCGCGAGCCCTGCACCGTGTCGGCGCCGCGCGAGGTGTCCTCCTTGTCGACGTCGTCCTGGTGCTCGGGCAGCAGCGCGACGTCCTTCAGCGGCACGGACACCCGGAACGGCGTGCGGCCGTCCTCGGTGGGCGAGAGGTCCAGGGCGTACCGGTGCTGCTCGCCGCTCTTGCGGTTGAGGACGGTCAGCGCGCCCTGTTCGCCGGACGCCAGCGGCACCCGTATCTCGCCGGTGATCTCCACCCGGTCGCCGTCCGCGGTGAAACCGGTGACCAGCGCCCCGACCTTCTCGATGCGCAGGTGCAGGGCGCCCTTGACGACGGACGGCACCAGCCGGAACTCGCTGTCGAGCCACTGGTAGGGCGGGTGGTTGGCCCGGGTCGGGCCCTTGGCCTGGACGGCCCGCTTGCGCATCAGGCCGCCCGACGTGATGCCGACGCCGACCCGCCAGGTGCCCTCCTGCCAGCCGCCGCGGCCGCGCAGCCGGTTCAGGTCCAGGTCGACCTCCCAGCCGGCCCAGTCGTACGAGTACTGCTTCTGCCGGGACTGCGCCGTCGCCTCGGGCCGGTACGTGTTGTGCAGCGGGGTCACGATCGTGCGGCGGCTGCCCTGCTTGCGCAGCACCAGGACCTTCAGGGCGCTGCGCCGGGTGGGCTGCTCGATCCGGCTGATCCAGGCGTGTCCCTCCAGGTGCAGCTTGCCGTTGCTGAAGGAGATGTCCTGGAGCGGGGCGTGCGAGTTCAGCTCGGGGTCGATGCGCAGGGCGCTCTTGGGCAGCGCGGGCGCGAGCGACTGGAGTGCGGGGAAGTCCGCGTACTTGCGCAGGAGGCCGCCCTTGATCTGCAGGCCCTCGCCGCGCCGTTCCGAGCGGATCTGGTCCAGGAGCTCGGTCAGGGCGTGCTTGCGGACGAGGAGCCATTTCACGCGCGCCGACGCGGACAGTTCGGTGACGACGGCGGGGTCGACCTGGTCCAGGTAGCCGTTGACGACGCGCAGGAACTCGGTGTGGAACGCGCTGTCGGCGTCGGCCAGCACGTTCATGAAGATGCGCAGGTCGCCGCTGAGCACCGTGCGGTCGTAGGCGTTCTTCAGCTCGGCGGCCCGCGGGTCCGGGTGCGCGCCGAAGAACCGGCTGACCGACTCGACGGCGGCGGTCCGGTCGCGGACCGCCTTCGGCTCGGTGCGCCGCTGCGTGATGGACGGCGCGGCCTCGCCCTCACGCAGCCGCCAGTAGTAGGTCGGCTCGCTGATGACGTCGATGGCCTCGGCGAGGAACTGCGCGGGGATGATCACCGGCACGTCCTCGTAGAGCACGCCCTCGGGGAAGGTGAGCTCGTGCGCGCGCCAGAAGCTGAGCCGGAACACCTTGTTGCACGCGATGCGGTCGCCCAGCAGCCGCCGGTCGCGGGTGACGTGGGTGCGCTGCACCGCGCCGCCGGCCAGGATCCGGTGCATCGGCGACTGCCACACCTTGGTGCTGTTGATGTGCTGCACGTTGCCGGTCACGAAGTCCGAGCCGCTCGCGTCCAGACTCGCCACCATCAGCCGGTACGCGTCCGGCGGCACCATGTCGTCGCTGTCCACGAACGCGACGAACTCGGCGTCCTCGGACAGGTGCGCCAGGCCGGTGTTACGGGCCGCGCCGAGCCCCGCGTTCTCCTTCCTGACCAGGACGAAGCGCGGGTCGCGGGCCGCGTAGGCGGCCGCGATGTCGGCGGAGCCGTCCGGGGAGCCGTCGTCGACCATGACGACCTCGATGTCCTCGAGCGTCTGTGCCGCGAGGGAGTCCAGGCACGCGGGCAGGTACTGCTCCACGTTGTAGATCGGCACGACGATGCTGAGTCGAGGGGCCACGGGAACATCTTCCTTTCGTTCGGTCAGGCCTGCTCGACGAGGGCGGCCACGTCGGAGGGGGAGGGCACGCGCGGGCGCTCGTCCAGCGGGACGACGGGCAGCAGCCCGCGCTCGCCCAGGAACACCCGGCGGACGACGCGCTCGGCGGCCCGGCCGTCGTCGAACTCGCAGAACCGGCGCCGGAACGCGGTCCGCAGCGCCGTCGTGGCGGCGTTGTCCCAGCCCTCCGTGCGCAGCAGCCGCACCAGCTCGTCCTCGGTGCGGGCGACCGCGCCCGGCGGCTCGGCCGGCAGGTCGAAGTAGGTGCCGCGCACCGCGGAGTAGACGTCCCAGTCGTCGGCGAGGATCACGAGGGGCCGGTCCAGGACCGCGTAGTCGAACATCGCCGACGAGTAGTCCGTGATCAGCGCGTCCGCGGCGAGGTACAGCTCCTCGACCCGCGGGTGCCCGGAGACGTCGAGGACCCGGCCGCCGGCCCGCAGCTCCTCGAGCTGCGCGGACGGGCTGTAGAAGTAGTGGCCGCGGACCAGGAGCGTGACGTCGGGGCCGAGCTCCTCGGCGACGCGCGCGAGGTCGAGCCGGGGCAGGAACTCGCCCTGGTACTCGCGGTGCGTCGGCATGTACAGGAAGACCCGGGCA
>NZ_WWIA01001128.1 GCF_009870065.1 Streptomyces sp. SID5785
GAGCGCACCCCGGCCACCCCGACCGGCAGCCGCCGCCCCGCCACCGAGCGGGCCGGCCGGGTCGGCACCCTCAAGGGACGGGGGGAGCTGCGCGAGCAGCCCCAGTGACGGCGGGCCCCGGTACGCACAGCCGGCCCGCAGCCGAAGGGCCCCGGAACCATCTGGTTCCGGGGCCCTTCGCGTGCTCCGCGGTCTCGGTCCGCGCCGCTCAGCCCTTCCAGGAGCGGGTCACGGTGCCGTCCGTGACCTCCAGGTTGAGGCGTCCGGCGAGGTACTCCATCGTGATGATCGCCCCGGGCGGCAGCCGGCGGACGGTGGACCAGCCGCGGTCGCGCGCCTGGGTCTCGGCCTGCTCGGCGTCGAGTCCGACGTAGCCGTCGGGGCTGTCCTGCGGGTCTGCGGGCGGGGTCGGAACGGTTGCCATGCGGCCCACCGTAGGCGGTCCGCCCGGGCGGCGCCAGGCCCGTCCCGGCGGCCGCCGCGCGTTCGTACGGTCACGCTTTCGTCACAAGATCACGACAGCTGTTCGCTTCGAACTCCCTCACACGATCGGGCGGTTCCGCACTTCCGGCGCGGGTAATCCGGACGGCCTGCGGGTGAATTCCAGATGGCCGGAGCGCTGAATTCCGTAAGGCCGCGAAGCGCTCCGGCGAGCGCATCGCCCCCGATTTTCCGACCGCCCCCGGAATGTCGAATCCAGCGGCGAAGGAAGCGAGTTGAGCCCCACCGGAATTCCGCCGCGGGGAACACACGGGGGAATCCGCCGGGGAAACCGACGCGGGGTCAGACGGCGGCGACGCGGACCGACAGGTCGTTGTCCACGGTGTAGTACGGGCCCACCGTCAGCTCCCGCCCGGCGCCGCTCACCCGCACCGCCGGATAGGTGAAGATCGGCTTCTTGTCGGCGATGTCGTCGAGCAGCCGGGCCACTCTCACCTGCACGCCGTCCTCCCCCGCGGGACGCACCCACAGGTCCCAGGCCCCCTCCTCCAGCTCCGCGTACGCGAGCCGCAGGGTGAACTCCGCGCCGTCCGTGGACAGCTTCCCGGTCGCGGTCCGTCCGGCCGCCCCGCGGGAGCGCAGCTCGGCGCGGGCCCCGGCCGTGAAGGCCGTCCCGTAGAGGCGGCCGCGCACGGTCAGCTCGTCCCCGTCGATCAGCAGCTCGCCCGCCTCGGCGTGCGGGGTGCGCAGCCAGCTGCGCACCGAGAGGTTGCCGTGCTTGGTCGCGTACGGGATGCGCACGGCGACATGGCCGCGCGAGCCGCTCGGCGCCCGGTCGAGCAGCGAGCGCAGGTCGTTGACGCCCGGCGTCAGCCGCACCGGCTCCTCCCCCGCCACCTGCGCGTAGGCGTCCCAGCGCCCCTCGGGCAGTCCGACCCCGATGGGCAGCGAGGCCCGCAGCCGGCCGTCGCCGGCCGGGGCGAGCGGCAGCCGCACCTCGTCGCCGCGCGCGCGGTCCGCCAGCACCAGATGGGCCGGCGCGGGACCGCCGTGGTCCGAGACGTCGAAGGTGAGACCGCCCGCCGAGTCGGCGATGCAGTCGGCGCGCGGCGGCATGGCGGCGGTCCTGTCGTCGGGCCCGGATGCGGGTGCGGGTACGGGTGCGGGTGCGGGTATGGCCGGCGATGTCATGCGATGGTCCCCTTCGCCTGCGAGGTGAAGACGTTGCGTACGGCGTAGGCGCCGTCGAGCAGGGAGCCGCGGGCCCGGTGCAGCAGGCCGACACGGCCGCTGCGCGCGGTCAGGGAGCCGAACAGCGTCTCGTAGCGTTCGGCGATCCGCGCCGGGTCGAAGCGTGCGGACTCGGAGAGTGCGCGGGCGGCCATCCGCCGGCGCAGCTCGTCGTCGTTGATGAGCTCGAGCAGGCCGCCCGCGATCGCGTCGACGTTGCCGACCTCGACGAGCCGTCCGTCGACACCGTTGTCGATGATCTCGCCCGGACCGTGCGGGCAGTCGGTGGCGACGACGGGCAGTCCGCAGCGCATCGCCTCGACGATCGTCATGCCGAAGGACTCGAAGGTGGAGGTCACCGCGGCGACGGAACCTTTCGCCCACTCGGGCTCGATCGGGTTGGCCGGACCCATCAGGAACACGTGGTTGTACAGGCCGAGCTGGTCGATGAGGCGGCGCAGCTTGTCCTTCTGCTTGCCGCCGCCGTAGATCCGCAGCCGCCAGTCGGGCCGCTCGGCGCGCACCTTGTCGAAGGCCTTGATCAGCAGGTCGTACCGCTTGACCGGGGCGAGCCGGCCGGCCGCCACGACCCACTTCTGGTCGCCGTCGGCCGGGGCGACGCCGGGCGCGGGCACCGGGTTCGGCATGGCCGCGATGCGGACGCCGGGCAGCCGCATCCGCTCGCGGTAGGCGCGCGCGTCGGCCTCGGTCGTCGTGGTGAGCGCGTCGAGCCGCGGGTAGACACTGCGCAGCTGCCGCACGAGCGCGGGCGAGTGGGTGTCCAGCGTGAGGTGCTCCTGCCCGATGCGCAGCGGACCGCGCCGCGTCTCGCGCGCCAGGTGCACGTTGAGCCCGGGGCGGGTGCCGACGACCACGTCGGCCTCGACCGAGCCCAGGTGCTCGGCGATGCGCCGGTCGGTGAGCGCGCTGTACTGCGCGTACCGGCCCTCGGCGCGCGGGAAGACGGTGGCGGACCGGTGGTAGTCGGGGTGCTCGCCCTCGTAGCCGGGGGTGCCCTTGCGGAGGTCGACGAGGTGTCGCACCCGCACGCGCGGGTCCGGCGCGAAGACGGGCTCCTCGCGGTGCCGGAAGACCGACACGACCTCCACGTCGTGCTGCTCCGCCAGCGTGTTGGCGAGGTTGTACGTGGTGCGGATCGTCCCTCCGATCCCGTACGCATTGTGAATCAGGAAAGAAATCTGCATGCGTCCCCGTACCCCGTATCCCCGTATCCGACTGTTCGTCACGGACCGTCCGAGGTCAGACTGAACGGTCACATCAGTCTGAACAGCCCGGCTCCTCCGCCTACCGCATGGTTAGACAGGGATGCCCTGACGAGGGTTGTTCTTCATCATCATCTTGTTCCAGAGCCGTTGCCGGATCGGTAGCCGCAATCGGGAACCTTTTCGAGTCTCGCCTCGTCGGACGACGCGAGGGCGATCCGGAGGGGACGGTTCAGGGGAGTCTCAGCATCGTTCCGACGACGAGCCGGTCCGGGTCGGGGCCGATCGCCTTGCGGTTGGCCTTGTAGAGCGCCTGCCAGCCGCCCGGGACCCGGAGCCGGGCGGCGATCGCGCCCAGGGTGTCGCCGGGCTGCACGAAGTGGGCCCGGCCGCTGAGCCCGTACCGCTTGGCGCACACCGGCCAGGCGCCCCAGCCCTGCCGTCGCACCACCTCCTCGGCGACCGTGATCTGCTCCGCGCGGGTGGCGAGGTCGGCGCGGGGCGCGAACTTCAGCCCGCCGAACTCCTTCCAGGTCGGCTGCCAGAACTGCAGCCCGCCGTAGTAGGAGTTGCCCGTGTTGGCGTTCCAGCGGCCGCTGGACTCGCAGTCGGCAAGGCAGTCCCACGGCCACTGGCCCTTGGTGCAGGCGCGGGGCGCGCTCAGTCCGCCCGGTCCCGGGGCGGGGGGCGGGACGGACGCGGCGACGGCGGGAGCGAGGTCCAGCGCGAGCAGGACGCCCAGCAGGGCCGTCGCGCAGCGCCGGGCGGCCGGCGTCACGGGGATCAGGTGCATCGCGTCACCGTAGGCAGCGCCCGCCCTGCTCAGGACCGTGCCGCGCCGCTCCCCTGGCGGCCCCACCCGGTCGGCCGACCTGCGGGTTTTTCCCCCGGCTCGCTCCGGTGCGTGACCCGGGGCACCGGTCACCCGTTGTTTCTGCATCAGCACTCACAGCGAGACGATCCTGAGGAGCCCCCCGTGCTGCGCTTGCTCGACGTCAGTGACGACGTACGCGCCGAGATCGGCGACGAAGAAGCCGACCGGCTGCTCGCCGGGGAGAACGCCCCGGGCAGCTACGACTGCACGTCCTGCCGTACCCCGGGCGACACCGGACAGGAACGGACCAGCACCGTCCTGTTCGTCGGAGACGAGACCGCCGTGCTCGCCTTCGCCCATGCCGCCTGCCTGCCCTCGCAGGTCGTCCAGGTCGCCGAGGACCAGTTGCAGGGCGCCGTCCAGTCGCTCGGCGGGGCCGGTCAGGGCGCGACGCCGCAGGCCGCGGAGGCACCCCCGGCCCAGGCCGTGCTCGGGGTGACCAGCGGCCTGATCCTGGTCAACGGCGATCTGCACCCCGCGCTCGTCGTGGAGCCGACGGGCCCGATCTCCCGGCCCGGCGTCGACGGTGGCGGCGACGACTTCCTGCCGCTCCTGATCGAGCAGGGCTTCATGCCGGTGCCCGAGTTGACGCAGGCGCCGCGCTCGCTGCCCGGCTGGTCGGTGCTCCTCGCGATGGGCCAGCTGCACGCCGTGCTGCAGCCGGGCACCGGCGGCTCCCCGCAGCAGGTGGCGTGGTGGCAGGCGCACCAGCCGCTCGTGGTCACGGAGGGCTGGCGCACCGCGGCGAACAAGACGCAGACCGTGCTCGTGTTCGCCGCCCCGGTCGGCTCGATCGGCCGCCAGCCGCGCGAGGACCTGCTGCGCGACGCGCTCGACAAGGCCGCGGCCGACGGGCGTCTGGTCGCGGCCGCGATGCCGCTCGCCGGCACCTGAGCCGTCCGTTCGCACCGGCGCGGCAAACCGACCCGGATCCCCGCGAATCCGCCGGTCACGTCACTGTTCCCCGCAAATGCGGTGAGTTCAGGGCGCATCCGACGGGGGGTCCGGGTCGTTGGCACGTCGTGCACCCATACGAACTCACCTCAGCCCCGCGGCGTCAGCCGTACCCGACGCCGATCCCGGCCATGCGGCCCGCCCAGCCTCCCGCGGGCAGCCGCTCGGCCACCCCGATCTACGACGCGCTGTACGCGGAGTACCGCCGCTCGTTCCGGGCGCTGCCCGGCGACCGCAGCGGCGAGGAGGAGCTGGGGTTCACGTCGTTCACTGCGGGGTTGTACGCGGCGCGGCACCACGCGCCGCCCCGGCTGTACGGAATGGACAGCGGGCGGCAGTCCGGCCTCGGAGCCCCGCTCCACGCCGCACTGCCGCCCGCTCCACGCCGCGAGCACTAGGGCCCGCTCCGCCGGTGGGTTCCTCCGGCGGTTACTTCTTCTTGCCGCGCTTCTCGCGCACCCGTACGGAAATGTGGATCGGCGTCCCCTCGAACCCGAACTCCTCGCGCAGACGCCGCTCCACGAAGCGCCGGTAGCCCGCCTCGATGAACCCGGAGGCGAACAGCACGAACCGCGGCGGCTTGGTGCCCGCCTGCGTGCCGAACAGGATGCGGGGCTGCTTGCCGCCGCGGACCGGGTGCGGGTGGGAGGCGACGAGCTCGCCGAGGAAGGCGTTCAGCCGGCCGGTGGGGACGCGGGTCTCCCAGCCGTCCAGCGCCGTCTCGATCGCCGGGACGAGCTTCTCCATGTGGCGGCCGGTCCGCGCCGACACGTTCACCCGGGGCGCCCAGGCGATCTGACCGAGCTCGGTCTCGATCTCCCGCTCCAGGTAGTAGCGGCGCTCCTCGTCGAGGGTGTCCCACTTGTTGAAGGCGACGACGACGGCGCGGCCGGCCTCGACCGCCATCGTCACGATCCGCTGGTCCTGGATCGAGATGGACTCGGACGCGTCGATCAGGATGACCGCGACCTCCGCCTTCTCCACGGCGGCGGCGGTGCGCAGCGACGCGTAGTAGTCGGCGCCCTGCTGGAGGTGGACGCGCTTGCGGATGCCCGCCGTGTCGACGAACTTCCAGGTGACGCCGCCGAGTTCGATCAGCTCGTCGACCGGGTCGCGGGTGGTGCCCGCCAGCTCGTTGACGACGACGCGGTCCTCGTTCGCCACCTTGTTCAGGAGCGAGGACTTGCCGACGTTCGGGCGGCCGATCAGCGCGATGCGGCGCGGGCCGCCGACGCCGGCGCCGCCGAAGGTCTGGGCCGGCGCCTCGGGCAGGGCCTCGAGCACGGCGTCGAGCATGTCGCCGGTGCCGCGGCCGTGCAGCGAGGAGACCGGGTGCGGCTCGCCGATGCCGAGCGACCACAGGGCCGTGGCGTCGGCCTCGCCGCTCGGGCCGTCGACCTTGTTGGCGCACAGGACGACGGGCTTCTTGGCCTTGCGCAGCAGACGGACGACGGCCTCGTCCGTGTCGGTGACGCCGACGGTGGAGTCGACGACGAAGACGACGGCGTCGGCGGTCTCGATCGCGTACTCGGCCTGGGCGGCCACGGACGCGTCGATACCCAGGACGTCCTGCTCCCAGCCGCCGGTGTCGACGACCTTGAAGCGGCGGCCCGCCCACTCGGCCTCGTAGGTGACGCGGTCGCGGGTGACGCCGGGCTTGTCCTCGACGACGGCCTCGCGGCGGCCGATGATGCGGTTCACGAGCGTCGACTTGCCGACATTGGGCCGGCCGACGACGGCGAGGACGGGCAGCGGGCCGTGGCCCGCCTCCTCGATCGCGCCCTCGACGTCCTCGACGTCGAAGCCCTCCTCGGCGGCGAGCTCCATGAACTCCGCGTACTCCGTGTCGCCGAGCGCGCCGTGCTCGTGCTCGGGGCCCTCGGGCTGGATCTGGTCGTTCATGAAGTCCGTACCTCGTCGTTCATTCGTGGTGATCGGTGCGTCCGCCCCGACGGGGGCCGGTGCACTACTGAAAGTCTCGCTCAGCGCCCGGTCAGGCGCCTGGCATGGTCCAGGTGGGCGGTGAGCCGGTCCTGGATGCGCACGGTCGCCTCGTCCAGCGCCTTGCGCGTACGCCGCCCGCTGCCGTCGCCCGCCTGGAAGGGGTCGCCGAAGACGACGTCGACCCGGCTGCGCAGCGGAGGCAGTCCCTTTATCAACCGTCCGGGCCGCTCGGTGCTTCCCAGGACGGCGACCGGGACGATCGGCGCCGCGCCGCGCACCGCGAAGTACGCGAGCCCGGCGCGCAGCGACGCGAAGTCGCCCTCGCCACGGGTGCCCTCCGGGAAGATCCCGAGCACGCCGTCGTTCTTCAGCACGTCGATCGCGCGGGTGACGGCGGTGCGGTCCGTGCCGGAGCGGTCCACCTTCACCTGCCCGATGCCGTCGAGGAAGCGGCCCAGCGGCCCGAAGAACGCCTCCTGCTTGATCAGGAAGTGCGCCGGGCGCGGCGCGACGCCCATGACCATCGGGCCGTCGATGTTGTGCGAGTGGTTGACGGCGAGGATCACCGGGCCGGTGGCGGGGACCCGCCAGGAGCCGAGCACGCGGGGCTTCCACAGCCCGTACATCAGGCCGACGCCGATGCGTCGCCCGACCTCGGCGCCGCGCTCTGAGGGAGCCTCGCTCACTTGGAGGCCCGCTTCTCCTCGACGAGGGTGACGACGCACTCGATGACCTGCTGGAGCGTGAGCTCGGTGGTGTCGACCTCGACGGCGTTGCCGGCCTTGGCCAGCGGCGACGTCTTGCGGCTGGAGTCGGCCCGGTCCCTCTCGACCAGGGCCTGCTGGGTCGCCTTGACGTCGGCGCCCTTGAGCTCGCCGGAGCGGCGGGCGGCGCGGGCCTCGGGCGAGGCGGTCAGGAAGACCTTGAGGTCGGCGTCGGGCAGCACGGTCGTACCGATGTCGCGGCCCTCGACGACGATGCCCCGCCGCGCGGCGGAGGCGATGGAGCGCTGCAGCTCGGTGATGCGGGCGCGCACCTCGGGGACGGCGCTGACGGCGCTGACCTTGGAGGTGACGTCGGTGGTGCGGATGGGCCCGGCCACGTCGGTGCCGTCCACGGTGATCGTGGGGGCGGACGGGTCGGTGCCGGAGACGATCTCGGCCTTGCCGGCCACCGCGGCGATCGCGGAGGGGTCGGTCAGGTCGATGCCGTTGTTCACCATCCACCAGGTGATCGCCCGGTACTGGGCGCCGGTGTCCAGGTAGTCGAGACCGAGCTGCGCGGCGACGGCCTTGGAGGTGCTCGACTTGCCCGTGCCGGAGGGGCCGTCGATGGCGACGATCACGGCTGCCGGGGTTTCCATGAGTGACGGACACCTTTCTCAGTGCACGGGGGCATGCGTACGGGGCGCGGACACGCCCCGTACAAGGTTACTGGCTCCGGACGGCGCCTCTGACGGCCGCCCGCTACTGCCGCATGGCCCAGCCGCGCTCGCGCAGGGCCGCGGCCAGCTTCGGCGCGGCCGCGGGCTGCACCATGAGCTGGATGAAACCGGCCTGCTGCCCGGTGGCGTGCTCGATCCGCACGTCCTCGATGTTGACCCCGACCGCGCCGGCGTCCGCGAAGATGCGGGCGAGCTCGCCCGGCTGGTCGGAGATGAGCACGGCGACGGCCTCGTACGCGGCGGGGGCGGCGCCGTGCTTGCCGGGCACCCTGGCCTGGCCCGCGTTGCCCCGGCGCAGCACCGTCTCGACGCCCTCGGCGCCCTTGAGGCGCTCGCCGTCGTCGGCGGACTGGAGCGCGCGCAGCGCCCGTACGGTCTCGTCGAGGTCGGCGGAGACGTCGGCGAGCAGGTCGGCGACCGGCCCCGGGTTCGCGGAGAGGATGTCGATCCACATGCCGGGGTCGGAGGCGGCGATCCGGGTCACGTCGCGGATGCCCTGGCCGCACAGCCGCACGGCGGTCTCCTCCGCGTGCTCGAGCCGGGCGGCGACCAGGCCGGAGACGAGGTGCGGCATGTGGGAGACGAGGGCGACGGCCCGGTCGTGGGCGTCGGCGTCCATGACGACGGGCACGGCCCGGCACAGGGCGACGAGCTCCAGCGCCAGGTTGAGGACCTCGGTGTCGGTGTCCCGGGTCGGCGTGAGCACCCAGGGCCGCCCCTCGAAGAGGTCGGCGGTCGCGGCGAGCGGTCCGCTGCGCTCCCGGCCGCTCATGGGGTGGGTGCCGATGTACGCCGTGAGGTCGAGGCCGAGCGCCTCGAGCTCGCGGCGGGGGCCGCCCTTGACGCTGGCGACGTCGAGGTAGCCGCGGGCGACGCCCCGGCGCATGGCGTCGGCGAGCTGGTGGGCGACGTGGGCGGGCGGCACGGCGACGACGCACAGGTCGACGACGCCCTCGGGGGTGTCCGCGGTGCCGGCGCCGAGCGCGGCGGCGGTACGGGCCTGGCCGGGGTCGTGGTCGGCGAGGTGCACGGTGACGCCGCGCGAGGCGAGGGCCAGGGCGGCCGAGGTGCCGATGAGGCCGGTGCCGATGACGAGTGCGGTTCTCACTGGGCGATGTCCTTGCGCAGGGCGGCGGCGGCACCGAGGTAGACGTGGGCGAGCTCGGACCTGGGGCGGTCCGTCTCGATGTGCGCGAGGAGGCGGACGACGCGCGGCATGGCGCCGGCGATGTCGAGCTCCTGGGCGCAGATCAGCGGGACGTCCACGATGCCGAGGCCGCGGGCTGCCGCCGCGGGGAAGGCGGAGTGCAGATCGGGGGTGGCCGTGAACCAGATGGAGATCACGTCGTCGCCGCTCAGGCCGTTCCGCTCGAGGACGGCGGTGAGCAGCTCGCTGACCTGCTCGTCCATGTGCCCGGCCTCGTCCCGCTCCAGCTGGACCGCACCCCGGACCGCTCGTACCGCCACGGTGTCACTCCTAGATCCTGCGAACTGCGTACCCCTCCGGCGCACGCTCTGCCGTCGCCCAGCGTAATCGGGGTGGTGCAGGCGGACGCGCGGCGCCCGTCTGTCGAGACGGGCACCGCGCGTGCGCGGCACTGCGCGGATCGAGGATCCGGGTCAGAGGCGCTGGTCCTTGACGAGGTCCTCCAGCGAGGCGCCGGCCTGCACCTGGCCCTCGGGGGTGAGCTTGTCGACGACCTGCGGGAGCTGGGAGGCCACCTGCTGGGCCGCCTCGTCGCGGCTGACGCCCGCCTCGGCGGCGACCTTGTCGAGGGTCTCGTCGGGGACGGCCTGCTTGACCTGCTCGGGGCTGAGCGGCTGGTTGTCCCCGGTGCCGACCCACGAGTCGAGCTGCTTCTGGTCGACGAGCCCGGACTTCGTGATCATGTCCATCAGCCCGCCGAGCGGGCTGGAGCCCGCGGAGCCGCCGCCGGACTTGCCCGCGAGCACGCTCTGCAGCAGCGAGCCGAGGACGTTGGCTCCTCCGCCGCCTGCCGCGCCCTGCCGGCCTCCGCCGAGGAGACCGCCGAGCAGACTGCCCAGATCGTTTCCTGCCATGAGCCTGCGCCTTTCGGAGTACGCATCGGAGTACGCACGGAACGGGACCTCCTCAATGTCACCCGTGCCGCCCCCTGCCGCCACTCGGTGCGGTCGGCGCTCATAGGCTCCGGGGATGGAACCGGAACTCCTCGTGCGTGATCACACGGTCTACTCCTGCGTCATGGGCTCGCGCGCGTTCGGCCTGGCCACCGAGGCGAGCGACACGGACCGGCGCGGTGTCTTCGTGGCGCCGACGCCGCTGTTCTGGCGGTTCGAGAAGCCGCCGACGCACGTGGACGGGCCGGCCGATGAGCAGTTCTCGTGGGAGCTGGAGCGGTTCTGCTCGCTGGCGCTGCGCGCGAACCCGAACGTCCTCGAGTGCCTGCACTCGCCGCTCGTGGAGCGGACGACCGAGACGGGACGTGAACTCCTCTCCCTGCGCGACGCGTTCCTGTCCCGGCAGGCGTACGAGACGTTCGCCCGGTACGCGCTCGGCCAGCGCAGGAAGCTGGAGGCGGACGTGCGCACGCACGGCGCCCCGCGCTGGAAGCACGCCATGCACCTGCTGCGGCTGCTGATGACCTGCCGCGACCTGCTGCTGACCGGGGAGCTGACGCTGGACGTGGGCGAGCAGCGCGAGCCGCTGCTCGCGGTCCGGCGCGGCGAGGTGGCGTGGCCGGAGGTGGAGCGCCGGATGAACCGGCTCGCGCAGGAGGCCGAGGCGGCGCGGGCCCGTACGGCGCTGCCCGCGGAACCA
>NZ_WWIA01001129.1 GCF_009870065.1 Streptomyces sp. SID5785
CCCGGACGCCGGGCGTCGCGGCGAGCGCGCGGGCCGGACCGGAGCGGTGGGTCACCCAGTGCACGGCCCCGCGCACGGCGACGGCGCTGCCCCGCCCGGTGTGGTCGGGCGAGGCGGCGCCGAACCAGCGGGCGGCGTCGAGGGGCCGCGGCCGCAGCCCGGTGCGCTGGCCGCCGAGCCGGACGTCGACGCGGCGCGGGGCGACGTCCGGGGCCAGGGAGTCGAGCACCCGGAGCTCACCCGCGCTCGCGTAGATGACGCGGCGGCCGTCGGTGCTCGCGTGCCGGGCGTAGAAGCCGTCGAGCGGGGTGTGCCTGCACAGGTCCGCGCCGTCGGGCAGCGAGGAGTAGACGGCACCGACCCCCTCGTGGTCGCTGAGGAACGCGATCCGCTCCCCCACCCACATCGGGCACTCGATGTTGCCGTCCAGGTCCGCGTGGACGCGGACGAACTCGCCCTGGCCCGCGGCCTCTTCGCCGAGCGGGTCGATCCACAGCTTGCCGGCCGTGCCACCCCGGTACCGCTTCCACCAGGCGGCCTCGCGGCCCATGAGCGCGGACAGCAGCAGCACCCTGCCGTCGTCCCCGTACGCGAGCCCGCCCACGGGGCCGTACGGGAGTGAGGGGGCGGGTCCGCCGTCGAGCGGGACGGCCCGCGCCCAGCTGCGCCGCAGCGAGGCCTGGCCGTGGGTGCTGACCGCGAGGACGTGGCCGTCGGGCGTCCAGCCGCGCACGGAGGTGGTCCAACTGCCCCAGTGCGTCAGGCGCGTGGAGGGCCCGCCGTCCACCGGCGCGATGTGCACCTCGGGCGCGCCGTCACGCCGCGAGGTCCAGGCGACGGTGGCGCCGTCGGGAGACAGCCGGGGGTGGTTCACCGGCACGCCGTCGGCGCTGATCCGCCAGGCGCGGCCGCCTTCGAGGGGAGCTGCCCACACGTCGTTCTCGGCGGTGAGGACCACCGTGTCGCCGTGCAGGTGCGGGAACCGGAGGTAGGCAGGATTCGTCACCCCGCCCACCCTAAATTTGCGGTGCGTGCCGCGTCAGCCGGACCGTCCTGTTCCGGCCGGGGCGCGGTCACTTGCCCTGGAAGCAGGAGCAGGTGGGCTCGGGTGCGGGCGGGCGGACCGTGACGGTCTCGGTGGCGGTCTCGGTGACGGTGCGGGTCGCGCCCGGCGCCGGGTGGGCCGGGCGGGACGGGGGCGGGCTGCCCGCGGGCGGGGGTGACGTCGTGCTCGCCGCCGCGCAGTTGCCGAGAACCGCGAGGCGGAACCACTCCTTGCCGCCGATCTTCGCGCGCAGGTCGCCGCGCACGCAGGCGCCGGACACGACGCCGTGCACCCGGCCGTTCACGGTGATGTCCTTGCCGTCCTGCGTGGCCCCGTGGCAGTCGACCCGCACCTCGTCCGGCGTCGCGCCCGAACGGGACGGCGTCGCACCGCCGTTGCCCGTGCCCGTACTGCCGCGATACGTGCCGCTGCAACTCAGCCACGCCACGTCCGCGTGCTGACGCTCCAGCTCCTTCGTCGCCGTCAGGTCCGTCGTCACCGACACCGTCGACGGGTTCAGCGCACCGTCGACCGGGTCGCACGCGACGCCCGCGGCGACGGCCGCGGCGACCAGTGCCACCGCGGCGCTCATCCGTCTCCATGCCCCCATGGACGGCAGCGTGCCACTGCACGCTCCGGGGGAACAGGCCCCTTTCGGGCGGTTTCGACCGCGCTCAGCCGCGCAGCAGGAGCCACTCCTGGAGCTCCACGATGTTCCCCTCGGGGTCCTTGAGGTGCGCCACGCGCATCCGCTCCGTCATCGGCGCGGGCCCGTGCACGAGGACGCCGCCGCGCCCGGTGACCTCGGCGCAGTAGGCGTCCAGATCGTCGACCCGCAGCACCACGAGCGACCGGTGTCCGGTGGCCGACTCGCCCACCTCGCCGAGGACTTCGGCCATCACGGCCCGGTCCTGGAGCGCGATCCCGGCGCCCGCACCGCCCGGCGAGAACTTCTCGTAGGGCCCGTGCTCCGCGCCGGCCTGCGGCTTCAGCCCCAGCACCTCGGCGTAGAACCGGTAACAGACCCCGAAATCGGATACGAGCAACCGCACCTGGGCGAGTTCCATGAGGTCATTTTACCTTCAACGGTCCGGGCGCGGGGTGCCGGGCGGTTCTCCCGGGACGGGCCCGGCGGAACGCCCCTCAGCCCCAGCGGCCCGTGCGGCCGAGCAGCAGGGCGACCGCGGCCGTCCCCGCCGTCGACGTCCGCAGCACGCTGCGGCCCAGCCGGTACGTCCCGGCCCCGGCCTCGCCGAAGACCGCCAGCTCCTCCGGCGACACCCCGCCCTCGGGGCCGACGACGAGCACGATCTCCCCCGTCGCGGGCAGCTCCGCGGAGGCCAGCGCGGCGCTCGCGCAGTCCCGGTCCTCGTGCAGCACGACCGCCAGGTCCGCGGCGCCGAGCAGCCGCGCGACCTCCTTCGTCGAGGCGGCCTCCGCAACCTGCGGGAACCGCACCCTGCGCGACTGCTTCCCGGCCTCCCGCGCGGTGGCCCGCCACTTGCCGAGCGCCTTCACGCCCCGCTCCCCGCGCCACTGCGTGATGCACCGCGACGCCGCCCACGGCACGATCGCGTCGACGCCCGTCTCCGTCATCGTCTCGACGGCGAGCTCCCCGCGGTCCCCCTTGGGCAGCGCCTGCACGACCGTGATCCTGGGCCGCTGCTCCTCCTCGGTGCGCACCGGCCCGGCCTCGACGACCAGCCGGTCCTTGCCCTCGCTCGCGACGACCACGGCCTCGGTCCAGCACCCGAGCCCGTCCGTGAGCACCACGTCCTCACCGGCCCGGAGCCGCTTCACGGAGACCGCGTGCCGGCCCTCGGCCCCGTCCAGCACGTACGGACGGTCGCCGGGGACCGCCCCGTCGACCACGAACACCGGCGCCGTCATGCCGCACCCCGCTCCGACGCGGCGCGCGCGGCGTCGAGTTCGGCCGCGAGGACCTCCACGAGCTGCCCGGCGGGCAGGGCGCGCGACAGCCGGTGGCCCTGGCCCGCCCAGAGCGCCATGCCCTGCGGGTCCCCGGCCTTCGCGGCGGCCTTGCGCAGCGGCGACGTCATGTGGTGGATCTGCGGGTACGCGGCGGGCGCGTACGGTCCGTGCTCGCGCAGGAACCGGTTGACGAGCCCGCGCGCGGGCCGGCCCGAGAAGGCGCGG
The DNA here is from genome assembly GCF_009870065.1 of Streptomyces sp. SID5785. GTDB lineage: Bacteria > Actinomycetota > Actinomycetes > Streptomycetales > Streptomycetaceae > Streptomyces. The sequence continues at coordinate 3,203 of NZ_WWIA01001129.1, forward strand.
GTGAGTTCGGTACGGGTGAACAGCGGATCGGTCATGGCTTCCTTGTGCAGGGTGGGCGCCCCCGACTCGGGGGTGACCAGGAACGCGGTGCCGAGCTGCGCCAGATCGGCGCCGGCGGTCAGGACGGCGGCGATCTGGGCGCCCCGCATGATGCCGCCGGTCGCGACGATCGGCAGCCCCACGGCCTCCCGGACCTGGGTGACGAGGGTCAGCAGACCGAGACCGGCCGCGTCCGTCTCGGGGTTGTCGCGGTGGGTGCCCTGGTGGCCGCCGGCCTCGACGCCCTGGACGCACACGGCGTCCGCGGCGGCGGCCTGCGCGGCCTGCGCCTCCTCGACCGTGGTGACGGTGACGACGGTACGGGTGCCGACGCGCTGGAGGGCGTGCACGACCTCGCGGGTGGGGCAGCCGAAGGTGAAGCCGACGACGGGGACCGGGTCGTCGAGAAGGATGGCGAGCTTGGCGTCGTAGCCGTCGTCGAGGCCGCGGTCGGTGTCCCCCAGCGCGGCCTGGTACCAGGTGGCCTCACCGGCGAGCTGGTGCCGGTAGACCTCGATGGCGGCGCGGTCCGCGATCTCGGGCTGCGGCATGAAGAGATTGACGCCGAAAGGGCCCGAGGTGAGCCCCCTGACCTGCTTGATCTCCTGGTACATGCCGTCGGCCGTCTTGTACCCGGCCGCGAGGAAGCCCAGGCCGCCCGCCTCGGACACGGCAGCGGTCAGCGCGGGGCAGGAGGCGCCGCCCGCCATGGGGGCCTGCACGATCGGATGGGGGCAGAGATCGTTCAGCGCGGAGGACATGAGCGCATGGTGCCACGGTGGCGCCGGACGGCCGAATCGGCCCTTCCGCCTGGCATGTGCCACCCCGTCCCGCACCTTGCCGGCCCCCGCCGGCCGCTGCGCGACCCACGCACATCGCCCCGCGCGGAACCCTCCCGCGCGGGGCGACACACAGCCGTCGGCCTCGACCGTCAGCGACCGTTGAAGGCGTCCTTCAGCCGCGAGAACAGCCCCTGCTGGCCGGGCTGGAACTGGCCCGTGGGGCGTTCCTCGCCGCGGAGCTGAGCCAGCTCGCGCAGCAGGCGTTCCTGCTCGGGGTCGAGCTTCTGCGGGGTCATCACCTCGACGTGCACGACCAGGTCGCCCCGGCCGCCGCCGCGCAGGTGCGTGACGCCGCGTCCGTGCAGCGGGATCGACTGGCCGGACTGGGTCCCGGGCCGGATGTCGATCTCCTCCATGCCGTCGAGCGTCTCCAGCGGCACCTTCGTGCCGAGGGCCGCCGCCGTCATCGGGATCGTGACCGTGCAGTGCAGGTCGTCCCCGCGCCGCTGGAAGGTCGGGTGCGGCAGTTCGTGGATCTCCACGTACAGGTCACCGGCGGGGCCGCCGCCGGGGCCGACCTCGCCCTCGCCCGCGAGCTGGATCCGCGTCCCGTTGTCCACACCGGCCGGGATCTTCACCGTGAGCGTCCGCCGGGAGCGGATGCGGCCGTCGCCCGCGCACTCGGGGCACGGGGTCGGCACCACGGTGCCGAAGCCCTGGCACTGCGGGCACGGCCGCGAGGTCATGACCTGGCCCAGGAAGGACCA
>NZ_WWIA01001130.1 GCF_009870065.1 Streptomyces sp. SID5785
AGGACCGTCCCGTCGGGCACGCACTCCCACCGCTCCAGCAGGTCCGCCACGATGCCGGGCACCTCGGCCAGCCAGGCCGCCCCGGCACTGCCCTCGCGCTCGACGGTGGTCCGGACGAACTCCTCGGGAATCACGATCATCCCGGCACCCTACGCGCGAGCGCGGGCGGCCCGCTCCGCGCTCGAAGGGCAGGCCCGTGGACCCGCCGGTAGGGTGGTGGCTGCGGTGCAGGGGGCTGGCTTTTCGAGGAGAGTGACGGCCGTGGCCCGGAACCGCCGACTGATTCTGAGCTCCCCCGCCGAGGTCTGGGGCCTGCTGAGCGACGGTCTGCGCTACGGGGAGTGGGTCACCGGCACCCAGCAGGTGCTCGCCGCCGACCCGCACTGGCCGGCCGTGGGCGCGGCGCTGAAGGTCCGCGTGGGGTTCGGCCCGCTCACCCTCGACGACACGAGCACCGTACGGATCTGCGAACCGGAGCACCGGCTGGAGCTGGAGGCGAAGGCCGACCCCTTCGGCGCCGCCCGGATCGCCATGAAACTGATCCCCTGGGGCGAGCACACCCTGTTCGTGCTCGACTGGCACCCCCTGCGGGGCCCCGGCATCCGCATGCACGGCCTCCCGGTCGACTACCTGGTCAGGGTGCGCAACGGCATGATGCTCACGAAACTGGCCGAGATCGCGGTCCGCGAACACCGCACCCCGGTCGGCCGGAGGGCCTGACGGCCGGAGCGCGCCGCGACGCAGAAGAGTTCTTCGCGAAGAACTCTTCCCGAAGAGTTCTTCTGCCTCTACGCTCGGGCGCCATGCGTGACATCCCCGATCCCCGCGAACCCGCCGCCCCGCAGGACGAGATCACCCTCGACACCGCCGCGCTGCGCGTCCTCGCCCACCCGGTCCGGCTCGCGCTGCTCAACCGGCTGCGCAGTGAAGGGCCCGCCACCGCACGGCAGTTGGCCCGCCACTTCGACCTGGACTCCGGCGCCGCCAGCTACCACCTGCGGCGGCTCGCCGCCGGCGGGCTCATCGAGGAGGACACGGAGCGCGGCACCCGCCGCGACCGCTGGTGGCGGGCCCTGCATCGCCGCTCGCAGCACGACCCGGGGGAGCGGGGCGGTCCCGACGGGCGCGCCTACACGCAGGCGGTCGCACTGGCCGCCGCGGACACCCTACGCCGGGCGGCGGTGCAGACCGTGCCGTCGATGCCCGACGCGTGGTTCGCCGTCTCCGCCTTCAGCGACGTCTCCGTCGAGGTCACTCCGGCCGAACTCGGCGCGCTGAAGGACGAGTTGTTCGCCGTCGTCGAGCGGTACCGGGAGCGCGGACCGAGCGCCGGAGCGGCGCGCGCCGTCGTCCAGTTCCAGGTCTTTCCCGCGGACCCGGCCGGGGACCCGGCCCCGGACGCGATACCGGACGCGGGCGCGTGAGCGTCGCGCGGTACGGCGCCCGGACCGGCGCTCGCGACGCCGGCGTCCTGCGCTGGCTCGGCGCCTACACCACCTCCGTCACCGGCGACGTCGTCTACTTCACCGTGCTGACCTGGGCCGTCGCCGAGGCGGCCGGTCCCGCGCGGGCCGGACTCGTGCTCGCCGCGGGGGCGTTGCCCCGGGCCGTGCTCATGCTCGCCGGTGGCGTGCTCGCCGACCGCTTCGGGCCCTTGAGGGTCCTCATCGGCAGTGACCTCGTGCGCTGCCTCGCCGTGCTGGCCGCGGCCGCCGTCACGTACGCCCGCGGTCCCGAACTCCCGCTCCTGTGCCTGCTCGCCGTGTGCTTCGGCGTCGCCGACGCCCTGTTCATGCCCGCCGTCGGCGCGCTGCCCGCCCGGCTCACCACGCCGGACCGGCTCACCCGGGTCCAGGGCTTGCGTTCGCTCGCGGTCCGCCTCGCCAACACGGTCGGGCCGCTCGTCGCCGCCGCCGCGCTGACGGCCGGCGGCGCCCCGGGCGCGTTCGCCGTCGTCGGGGCGCTGTTCGTCGTCTCGCTGGTCCTGCTCGCGGCACTCCGCGTCCGCCCCCTGGCACCGGACACGGACGCGGACGCGGACGGGGACGCGGGCGCCCCGCCCGGCTCGGCGCTCCGGGCCGGACTGCGGTACGTGCGGCGGCGCCCCGCGCTCCTGCGGCTCGTGGCCGTGATCGCGCTGGGCGAGATGTGCTTCAGCGGCCCGGTCGGCACCACCCTCGTCCTCCTCACCGGGGAACGCGGCTGGCGGCCCGCCACCCTGTCCCTGCTCCTCGGCGCCTACAGCGTCGCGGGCGCCGTGAGCGGCATCGCCCTCAGCGCCGTCCGGAGCGTCCCGGCGCCCCGCGCGCTGCTCGCCGGCTCCCTGCTCGTGACCGCACTGCTCGTCGGCGCGCTGGGCCTGGCCCCGACGGGACCGGCCGGTGCGACGACGCTGTGCGCGCTCCTCGGCGCGGCCTGCGGCGTCCCGATGGTCCTGGGCCACGCCCTGCTCCAGCAGGGCACCGACCCGGCCTACCTCGGCCGGGTCACGGCCCTCGCCTCGCTGTGCACGCTGGGCCTGAGCCCGCTGCTGTTCCCGCTCGCCGGCCTCGTCGCGCAGGCCTGGGGCGCCGGCGTCTTCCTCGTGGGATGCGGCGGGGTCTGTCTGGTCGCCGCGGGCCTCGCCGCGGTCAGGGGCGAGCCGGCCGCGGCCCGCGCTTCGTCGCCTTGAGAATCACGAACTTCGGGTCGCTCGCGACGAGTTCACTGTTCCCGAACAGGCGCCGCAGCTTCACGTGGTAGCCGAGGTGACGGTTGCCGACGACCCACAGTTCGCCGCCGGGCGCCAGCGCGGCGCGGGCCTGGCCGAACATGCGCAGGGCCGTCGCGTCGGTCGTCGCCTGGTGCGAGTGGAACGGCGGGTTGTTCAGCACGAGATCGACGCTGCCCTCCGGGACCCCGGCCAGTCCGTCGCCCACCCGGAACGTGGCGGTGCCCGGACGGTCCGCCGCGTTGAGCGCGTACGTCTCCTCGGCCGAGGCGCGCGCCTGGTGCGACTCGTCGGTGAACAGCACGTCCGCCCCGGGGTGGGAGAGCGCGGCGGCCGTGCCCACCACGCCGTTTCCACAGCCCAGGTCGGCGATCCGGCGCGCGCCCGTGCCCCGGGGCAGGTGCGCGAGGAGGAAGCGGGTGCCGATGTCGAGGCGGTCGGCGCAGAACACGCCCGCGTGGTTCACGACCGTGCGGCCCGCGAGCAGGCCCGCGTCGCCGGGCAGGGCGTACCGGTACGGCCACGGGTTCGGGCCGGGGTCCAGCGACGGGTCCGGCGTCGTGAAGATCAGCCGCGCCTTCTGCTCGGCGAGCGAGGTGCGCGTGGGCCCGACGATCCGCTCGAACAGCTTCAGGGTCGAGGTGTGGATCTCCTTGACCATGCCGGTGCCGACGACCACGGTGTCCGCGTGCAGTGCGGGCCGCAGCCGGTGCAGCTGGTCCTCCAGCAGGGCCAGGCTCTTGGGGACGCGGACCAGCAGCACGTCGATCCGCTCCGGCGGCGCGTCCCGCGTCGTCAGCTGCCTGACCCCGGAGCGCCCGTGGCGGCGCAGATTGTCCTGCGCGGCCCGCTCGCCCAGGTACGAGTCCGTGATCAGCACCGGGGCGCACCCGGGGGCCCCGGCCAGAGCGGTGCCGAGCGCGCCCCACCGGTCGCCGAGCACCACGACCGAACCGGTCAGGCCGGTGCCGGACGCCGCGAGGTGCCGCAGCAGGTACGCGTCGGACGCGTCCCAGGCGCGCAGGCGCTCGCGCGGGTCCACGGGATGGCGGGTGAGGTCGAGATCACCCCAGGCCGTGCGCAGGGGCGGGGCGGGGACGTGTCGGGCGGTCTGCTCGGTGCGGTTCATCGTCCGGCAAGGCTAGCCGAGCCGCGCAGCTCACAGCGGTGCGGCCGGGCCGGGTGGCCCGGCCGCACCGGGAGGGGCGCGCCCGCGGGGTCAGTCCTGCGGGAAGTCGCCGGCGAGCACCGCCGCCATCCGGAGATGCGGGGCGGCCTCGTCGTCACGGCCCTGACGTTCGAGCGTGCGGCCCAGCATCAGCCGCGCGTAGTGCTCGACCGGATCGCGCTCGACGATCGTGCGCAACTGCGTCTCGGCGCGGCGCAGCTGGGCCGAGTGGTAGTAGGCGCGGGCCAGCAGCAGCCGCGGTCCCGTCTGCTCCGGGACCTCCTCGACGAGCCCGTCCAGGATCCGGGCGGCCGTCGTGTACTCCTTCGCGTCGAAGAACATCCGCGCGCGCTCCCAGCGCTCCGCCGACGACCCGTGCTCGTAGTAGCTCCGGTCCGCGTAGTTCCGCTCCGCGTGGCTCCGGTCCGCGTACGTCTGCTCCGCGTACGTCTGCTCCGTCTTCTGCTCCACGTACTTGTGCTGCACTGTGTCCTCCTTGCCTGCCCGCCTCAACCGGCACCCGGCCGGGCATATTCCCCCGCCGGTACGGGGCAGGGTGAGGGGCATGGCACTCATGGACACCTCCGCGCCGGACGGCTGCGGCCCCGCCTTCCGGCTGCTGCCGGGCAGCCCGGACTCGCCGGTCATCCTGCACGTCCCGCACGGCTCGCGCACCGTCCCGCCCGGAGCGCGGGCAGGGCTGCTGCTCGACGACGCGGCGCTGGAGCGGGAGTTGGACCTCATCACCGACGCCCACACCGCACAACTCGCCGCCGCTGCCGCGGGCGCCGCGGCGGTCGCCCCGTGGCAGTTCGTCAACGAGCGCTCGCGTCTGGTCACCGACCCCGAGCGGTTCCCGGACGAGCGCGAGGAGATGCGGGCCGTCGGCATGGGCGCCGTCTACACCCGCACGACGCACCGCGAGCCCCTGCGCCCCGAACCGCCCGCGGACGAACGCGCCCTCATCGACGCGTACTTCACCCCGTACGCCGCGGCCATGACCCGCGCCGTCGAGGACCGGCTCGCCGCGACCGGCCGCGCCGTCATCGTCGACGTCCACTCCTACCCGAGCCGCGCCCTGCCCTACGAACTGCACGGCACGGAACCGCGTCCGCCCGTCTGCCTGGGCACCGACCGCTTCCACACACCGGCCGCCCTGACCGCCCTGGCCCGCGAGGTCTTCGCCCCGCTCGGCGAGAGCGCCTGCGACACACCGTTCGCCGGTGTCTACGTCCCGCTGCGGTACTACCGCGCCGACCCCCGCGTGAGCGCCCTGATGCTGGAGCTGCGCCGCGACGTCTACCTCGACGAGCCCGTCACGCCGCATCGCGGCCTGGACCGCGCCGCCGCCGCGCTCGCCGCCCTCGTGACGGAGGTGTCGACCCGTGGCTGACCCCGCCGCCCCCTTCCTCTACGTCGTCGTGTGCGCGGCCGGGGCCGCCGACGGCGTCGGGGGACTGATCGCCGCCGCACAGCAGCAGGGCTGGGAGGTCGGCGTCATCGCGACGCCCACGGCCTGCGCGGGCGCCTTCTTCGACATCGGTGACGCCGTCGCCCGCACCGGACGTGAGGTGCGCTCGGCGTGGCGCACCCCGGCCGACCCACGCCCCTTCCCGCCCGCCGATGCGATGGTCGTCGCCCCCGCGACCTTCAACACGATCAACAAATGGGCGGCCGGCATCGGGGACACCCTCGCCGTCGCCACCCTCTGCGAGGCGTACGGCGCGGGCGTCCCCGTGCTCGCGCTGCCGTGCGTGAGCGGAGCGCTGGCCCGCCACCCCGCCTACGGGGACAGCGTGCGGCGGCTGCGCGGCATGGGCGTACGGCTGACCGAGGGCGAGTTCGGCTGGGACGCGGCGCGGGCCGCGCTCGCCGCGCTGCCCGTCAGACGCCTCGA
>NZ_WWIA01001131.1 GCF_009870065.1 Streptomyces sp. SID5785
CGTGGAGCACATGTACGCGGAATCCGAGGAGAACCGCTTCCTCGAAGTCACGTACGCCAATGGCGACAAGGAAGTCCTGTACTTCAAGGACTTCAACTCCGGCGCAATGATCGAGAACATCGTCGGACGCGCCAAGAAGATGGCCATCAAGGCCTTCCTCGACCAGAACCAGAAGGGCCTCAGGGTCGCCCACCTCCTCCAGGCTTGCATCGACGAGTTCAAGGAGAACGAGGACCTTCCCAACACCACCAACCCGGACGACTGGGCCCGGATCTCCGGAAAGAAGGGCGAGCGGATCGTCTACATCCGCACCCTTGTCACCGGAAAGCAGGGCGCGGACACCGGACGCTCCATCGACACGGTGGCGAACACCGGACAGTACCTGTAAAAGCAGGGTGGCTGCGGGTGCCCGGACCGGGTACCCGCAGCCCACTGTTTTCCAGGCAACAATTCCGGAGCCACACCGCCCGACGTCGGAGCCAAGCAATGACGCAAATGATCTCCCCACCAGCGCAAAGGCGTTCTAGGCTCTTCCATGCCGCCGAGTCGCGCCGTGCGGGGACGGGCACCGCACACGCACCGGAGAACCAGCGGAGGACTTGAGCGCCGCCCCCGACCGAGGGCGCCGCCGGGCAAGGAGGGCCGCATGACCGTACGGCGAGTAATGGGCATCGAGACGGAGTACGGAATCTCCGTCCCCGGACACCCCAATGCCAATGCCATGCTCACCTCGTCCCAGATCGTGAACGCCTACGCGGCGGCGATGCACCGCGCCCGCCGGGCCCGCTGGGACTTCGAGGAGGAGAACCCGCTGCGCGACGCCCGGGGCTTCGACCTCGCCCGGGACAACGCCGACTCCAGCCAGCTCACCGACGAGGACATCGGCCTCGCCAACGTGATCCTGACCAACGGCGCACGGCTCTACGTGGACCACGCACACCCCGAGTACAGCGCTCCGGAGGTCACCAACCCGCGCGACGCGGTCCTGTGGGACAAGGCCGGCGAGCGGATCATGGCCGAGGCGGCGGAGCGGGCGGCCCAGCTGCCCGGCGCCCAGCCGATCCACCTCTACAAGAACAACACCGACAACAAGGGCGCCTCCTACGGGACGCACGAGAACTACCTGATGAAGCGGGAGACCCCGTTCTCCGACATCGTGCGCCACCTGACGCCGTTCTTCGTGTCGCGCCAGGTCGTGACCGGGGCCGGCCGCGTCGGCATCGGCCAGGACGGCCATGAGCACGGTTTCCAGATCAGCCAGCGCGCGGACTACTTCGAGGTCGAGGTCGGTCTGGAGACGACCCTCAAGCGGCCCATCATCAACACCCGCGACGAGCCGCACGCGGACGCCGAGAAGTACCGCAGGCTCCACGTGATCATCGGCGACGCGAACCTCTCCGAGATCTCGACCTATCTCAAGCTCGGCACGACCTCCCTGGTCCTCGCCATGATTGAGGACGGCTTCATCGCCGTCGACCTCGCCGTGGACCAGCCGGTCCGCACCCTGCACGAGGTCTCGCACGACCCCGGGCTGCAGCACCTCATCACGCTCCGTAGCGGCCGGACCCTGACGGCGGTCCAGCTCCAGATGGAGTACTACGAGCTGGCCAGGAAGTACGTCGAGGAGCGCTACGGGGCCGACGCCGACGACCAGACCAAGGACGTCCTGGGCCGCTGGGAGGACGTGCTCGGCCGGCTCGAGTCCGACCCGATGAGCCTGTCCGGCGAGCTGGACTGGGTCGCCAAGCGGGAGCTCATGGAGGGCTACCGCCGTCGCGACAGCCTCGACTGGGACGCGGCGAAGCTGCACCTTCTCGACCTGCAGTACGCGGACGTGCGGGCCGAGAAGGGCCTGTACAACCGTCTGGCGGCCCGCGGCAGGATGAAGCGCATCCTGGACGAGACCGAGGTCGAGCGGGCCCGTACGAAGCCGCCGGAGGACACCCGGGCGTACTTCCGCGGGCGCTGCCTGGAGCAGTACGCGGACGACGTCGCGGCGGCCTCCTGGGACTCGGTGATCTTCGATCTGCCGGGCCACGACTCGCTCCAGCGGGTCCCGACCCTCGAACCGCTTCGCGGAACGCGTAACCACGTGAAGGAGCTGCTGGACCGCTGCCGCACGGCGGAAGATCTGGTCCGCGTCCTGTCCGGCGGCTGAAATACCGGGCGCAGGGGAATCACAGAGGTGGGCCCCGTACGTTGAACAACTGCGGGGCCGATGTCGGACCGGACTTGTAGGGTCTGATCATCACGAACGAGCTGTATCTCGAACCGAGCGGGGTGAGCTGGACATGGCAACCAAGGACACCGGCGGCGGGCAGCAGAAGGCGACGCGTTCCACGGAGGAGGTCGAGGAGCAGACCCAGGACGCCGAGGCCTCCGAGGACCTGAAGGAGCGCCAGGAGAAGCTGAGCGACGACGTCGACTCGGTTCTGGACGAGATCGACGACGTGCTCGAGGAGAATGCCGAGGACTTCGTGCGAAGCTTCGTTCAAAAGGGTGGCCAGTAGGCGCGCTCTGCCTTCGAATCGAAGGCCGTGCGGCTGCTGAATGGATTCTGTGCCGAGTGACCCCCGGATGATGTGCCGATGTGCGGCGCGGCCTCTGCCGCGCCGCACACCGCACCCTCCGTACTCCCTCGGCCGCACATGTGGATCACGGCCGACGGACGGGTAGGGTCCGTGACGTACTGTGCTTCAACTGCAATTCGGCCATCGGCAAGTTGGGGGACGATCCCGACATCAACCGTCGAGCCGCCGACTACCTGGAAGGAAACGCGTGGAAGCCAATTCTCGTGGCACCGGGCGTCTACCGGCTGCCTTCCTGACACCCGGTTCGTCCTCCTTCATGGACTTCCTGGCCGAGCACCAGCCCGAAATGCTGCCGGGGAACCGGCAGTTGCCGCCCACCCAGGGCGTCATCGAGGCCCCGCACGGCACGACGATCGTGTCCGTGACCTTCCCCGGCGGCGTCGTGCTCGCCGGTGACCGTCGCGCCACGATGGGCAATGTGATCGCGCAGCGCGACATCGAGAAGGTCTTCCCGGCGGACGAGTACTCGGCCGTCGGCATCGCCGGCACCGCGGGCCTCGCGGTGGAGATGGTGAAGCTCTTCCAGCTCGAGCTCGAGCACTTCGAGAAGGTCGAGGGCGCCCAGCTCTCCCTGGAGGGCAAGGCGAACCGGCTCTCCACGATGATCCGGTCGAACCTGGGCATGGCGATGCAGGGCCTCGCGGTCGTGCCGCTGTTCGCCGGGTTCGACGTCGACCGTGCGAAGGGGCGCATCTTCTCGTACGACGTGACGGGCGGCCGCAGCGAGGAGCACGGGTACGCCGCGACCGGGTCCGGTTCGGTGTTCGCACGCGGGGCGATGAAGAAGCTCTACCGCGACGACCTGACGGAGGAGCAGGCGACGACCCTGGTCGTGCAGGCCCTGTACGACGCGGCCGACGACGACTCGGCGACGGGCGGTCCTGACATGGCCCGCCGGATCTTCCCGATCGTCACGGTGATCACGGAGGACGGATTCCGTCGGCTGGCGGAGGACGAGTCGTCCGCGATCGCCCGCTCGATCCTTGAGCGGCGTCTGGAGCAGCCGGACGGCCCGCGGGCCGCACTGCTGTGAGTCCTGCCCGGTCCGCCGGGTCGCCCAGTTCACCGAGTCACTGACAGAAAGGGACGGATAGCCGGTGTCGACGCCGTTCTATGTCTCTCCCCAGCAGGCGATGGCCGACCGCGCGGAGTACGCGCGCAAGGGCATCGCACGTGGTCGCAGCCTGGTCGTGCTGCAGTATGCCGATGGCATCGTGTTCGTCGGCGAGAACCCGTCCCGAGCCCTGCACAAGTTCAGCGAGATCTACGACCGGATCGGCTTCGCGGCCGCCGGCAAGTACAACGAGTACGAGAACCTCCGGATCGGCGGCGTCCGCTACGCGGATCTGCGCGGATACACCTACGACCGCGACGATGTGACGGCGCGTGGTCTGGCCAACGTGTACGCGCAGACGCTGGGCACCATCTTCTCCAGCGCGGGCGAGAAGCCGTACGAGGTGGAGCTGGTCGTCGCCGAGGTGGGGGAGTCCGCCGAGGGGGACCAGATCTACCGGCTGCCGCATGACGGTTCGATCGTCGACGAGCACGGCTCGGTGGCGGTCGGTGGCAACGCGGAGCAGATCAGCAGCTTCCTCGACCAGCGGCACCAGGACGGCATGTCGCTGTCCGAGGCGCTGAAGCTCGCGGTGCAGGCGCTGTCGCGGGACACCAACGGGAGCGAGCGGGAGATCCCCGCCGAGCGTCTCGAGGTGGCGGTCCTGGACCGGACACGGCCGCAGCAGCGGAAGTTCAAGCGGATCGCCGGACGGCAGCTGGAGCGGCTGCTCACCGCGGAGGGCGCGGCCGAGGTGTCACGGGCGGCGTCCGAGGCGGTGTCCGACGACACGTCCTCCGACAGCGACCGTGACGCGGAAGCCGGTTCCGACGACGGGTCCGGCGCGGCGGAGTAGTCGGAGGAGTGGTCCGTGGGTGTGCCCCGGCCGGTCGTGGACCGGTCGGGGCACACCTGTGTCAGGGGGCCGTGCGCGGTGGTGGCGCGGTGGAGCCGCGGACGACGAGGCGGACCGGCAGCGCGGAGGTGTCCGGGGTGCGCCGGTCGAGGACGGCGAGGAGGGCGGCCATGCCGCGGGCGCCGAACTCCTCGGCGGGCAGCCGCACCGTGGTGAGTTCGGGTTCGAGGGCGGTGGCGAGCGAGAGGTCGTCGAAGCCGGTGACCGAGAGGTCGTCGGGGATGCGCAGACCCGCTCGACGGGCGGCCTTGTAGGCCCCGGCGGCGAGTTTGTCGTCGTCGCAGACGATCGCCGTGGGTGGTGTGAGGCCGCTGGTGCGCAGGGCGCGGTCGGTGGCGTGCTGGGCGTCCTCGACGGTGAGCGGGCAGCGGACGGTGCGCAGGGTGGTGCCGGGCCGGCCGCGGGTGCGGGCGGACAGTTCGCGGGCGCGCTCGTCGAACGTCCAGGAGTCGACGGCCGAGGCGAGGTGCAGGAAGTCGCGGTGGCCGAGGCCCAGGAGGTGGTCGGTGAGCTGGCGCACGCCGTCGGTGAGGTCGAGGTTGACGGTGGTGGTGGCCGGATCGCCGGGGTCGCTGTCGAGCATGACCAGCGGCAGATCGTCACCGCGCAGGGTGGTGACGGCGTCGGCCGCCATGGAGGAGGCCAGGATGCCGTCGAGGGCCGCGCGCGAGGAGGGGAAGGGGTCGCGGGCGGGCCCGGTTCCCTCGGGCGAGGGGTAGAGCACCACCCCGAAGTCGTGCGCGGCGGCGACGCGGGCCGCGCCCGTGTAGACGCCGGCGAAGAACTCGTTGGTGAGCGCGGGGACGACGAGCAGGGCCGTGCGGGTGCGGCCGAGCCGCAGGTTGCGGGCGGCGAGGTTGGGCCGGTAACCGAGCCGGCGGGCGGCGTCCCGGACGCGCTCCGCGGTGGCGGGGGCGACGCGGCCGCGCCATTTGTCGCCCATGACGAGGGAGACGGCGGCCTGCGAGACGCCCGCCGCGCGGGCCACGTCCCGGCTGGTGGGGCGGGTGGCCGCCGTGCCGTCGGTGCCGCTGGTCACTGGTGCCTCCGTGTCGTTCCTGCTCCGGTGCCCGACGGTATCGGGTGGCTGTCGGGGGCGGGCGCGTGGTACGTATGACGACGCGACGTTATACGTAAAACGTGAGGGGGCGGGTCGATGGCCGCGGGGTACGCGGAGATCCTCAGGGCGCGGCACGCGATGAGGCTGTTGTCGGGCACGCTGGTGGGCCGGCTGCCGAACGCGACGGCGGCGATCGCCATCGTCCTGTTCGTCCGGGACGAAGGCGGCACCTACAGCCTCGCGGGTGCGCTGGCCGCGGTGTACGGCGTGGCGAACGCGGTCGGGCAGCCCCTGCTCGGGCGCCTGGTCGACCTGCGCGGACAGCCGCGCGTCCAGCTGCCCGCGGCGGTCCTGTCCGCGCTGGCGATGACGGCCTTCGCGCTGGTGGGCACCGGGTCGCTCGTGGCGGCGTACGCCGCGGTGGCGGCCGCCGGACTGTGCACACCGCCGCTGGAGGGCGGACTGCGCGCCCTGTGGCCGAGCGTGCTGCCGCGCGCCGACCAGGTGCACGTCGCCTACGCGATGGACGCCATCGCCCAGGAGGTCATGTTCACCGTCGGACCGCTCCTGGTGACCGTGTGCGTGTCCCTGTGGTCGGCGCAGGCGGCCCTGGTGGTCCTCAACGTCGTCGGGGTGCTCGGCGCCCTGTCGGTGGTCATGTCCGCACCCTCGCGCACGTGGCGCTCCGCGCCCCGCGAGGCCCACTGGCTCGGTGCGCTGCGCTCCCCGGGCCTGCTCGCGCTCCTGTCGGCGTTCCTGTTCGTCGGCCTCGCGCTCGGCTCGATCACGGTCGCCGGCGTCTCCTACGGGGACGAGCACGGCGGCGACGCGGTCTACGGCTGGATGATGGCCGCACTCGGGCTCGGCGCACTGGTGGGCGGCACCGTCTACGGCGCGCGGCAGTGGAGTGGCGCCCCCGAGCGGCGACTTCGGGGGCTGGTGGCGCTCCTCGCGCTGTTCTACGCGCCGTTGGCGCTGATGCCCGGTCCGGTGGCCATGGTGGCGCTCTCGGCGCTCGCCGGTGTGTTCCTCGCGCCGTGCATCGCCTGTGCGTTCATCGTCGTGGACCGGCACGCCCCGCAGGGCACCGTGACGGAGGCGTTCTCCTGGCTCGTGACGACGTTCACGGTCGGCGGCAGCGTGGGCACGGCGGTCGCCGGCCCGGTCGTGGAGTGGGGCGGA